>CBFGUK010000014.1:0-46531 GCA_965651925.1 uncultured bacterium
CCGCTATTTCCCGAACCGCGACAGCGCGTTCATGTCGAAGAAGTTCGGGTCGTACGGGTGATGCGAGTCGAGCGCCGCCTTGGGATTGGACTTCAGGCCGGCGACCGTGGCGCGGTTCGCCTTGATGTTCTCGGCGACGTTGTACGACATGTTCGAGCCCTGGATGTAGTCGACCTCGCCGCTCGGCCGTGTCTTGGGGATGAGGTTGTACCCCATCGTCTGCAGGGTGTTCAGCAGCTCGCCCTGCCAGCTGAACTTGCGATTCCAGGATCCCTGGAACGTTTCGCGATCGATGTAGAGCTCGAGCCGGCCGTAGAGATAGTACTTGTCCTTCGGCACGCCCTCGACGATGTACATCGGCCGCTTCGCCAGCGCGGCACTGCGCGGCGCCCAGGCGAGTCCGCGCCAGTCGGGATCCTGGAAGCCGATGATCTTCAGGTCGGGATCCCAGTTTGCGCGCCACCCGTTGCCGGGGACCCAGATGGCGTCGTTCTTGCCCTGCAGGTTGAGCGGATCGACGATGCGCAGCTGGTCGACCTGGCCCTTCAGCTTCCACGTGAAGTCCTCGGGCTTGCCGTCGAAGAACGGGCCGTCGTCCTGGCTCATGTCCGAACCGAGGAAGCCGTCCGACCGGTTCGCCGGACTGACGGCGCGGACGCGCCGCAGGGCGGGCACGAACGCCCAGGCCGAGTCGCGCTTGGTCGACTCGCGATAGCGCCAGGTGAGTGCCGCGGTGCCGGCGAGATCGGCCGGCGAGCGCGCCACGACGAGCTGCTGGGTGGAGAAGTTCTGCGGGTTCGGCACGCGGTCGTGCTCGGCCAGGCCGTCGTAATACATGAAGTTGACGTCCTGATCGGTCTTGCGCTCGATGCTGCGCGGGCCGACCCAGTTCACCTGGGATTCGGCGTGCAGGTTGCCGTAGTACCAGGTCAGGTAGAAGTAGTTCCACAGGATCTTGATGCCCGCCTGCGGGTCGTTGGTATCGATGACCGGAAACGGATGGCCGAAAATCAGCGGCGGCTGTTCGCCGGTCGAGTTGAGGACCACCGACCCGGTGTCGCTGATTGCGAACTGGCCGGCGTTTTTCTCCGAGGCGGCCTTGAAGTCGGGCGGCCAGTTGAACGTGCCGACCGGCCACTCGACGATCGGGTTGGCGTAGCCGCCATCCTTGTAATGGGCGAGAATCTCGGGCGGCAGCAGCCCCTCGGCAAGCTGCCAGGTGTTCTGGTCGAGCATCATGCCGGGCTTGAGCCCGTCGCCCGTGTTCTGCGCCGCGGCCGTGCCCGCTGCCCCTGCGGCCAGCACCACGGCGATGATCACGTTGCTCACGTGTCGCATTCCAACCTCCGGATGTCGCGTTCCCCCGCCTGGTTCCTCGCGCGAACCGGCCGTCCGCACGCCCCTGCACACTAGGAGGCGCGCCGCGCGCAGGTCAAATCTGCCGCGCCGCGCGCTCGTTGAGCGCATGCGCTGCCTGTGGCAAGCTCCCGCGCGCCCTACGCTCCCGATGCCCGCCCGTTTCCCGTTTTTCCCGCTGCCCGTGACCGTCGGCACCGTGCCCGTGCGCATCGGCCGTCCGGTCGCCCGGCGTCCGGCGACGCAGGCGATGCCGTGACCGTCCGTCGCGGCGCGCGCCGCCAGACGCCCCGCGATCGCGCGATCGGGATCTTCGATTCCGGCATCGGTGGCCTGACCGTCGTGCGGGCCCTGACGCAGCTGCTGCCGAACGAGTCGCTGATCTACCTCGGCGACACCGGCCGCACGCCGTACGGCACGAAGTCGGCCGACGTGGTCCGCCGCTACTCGTTCGAGAACACGGCGTTCCTGCTCGAGAAGGGCATCAAGCTGCTGGTCGTCGCCTGCAATACGTCGACGGCGCTCGCGCTCGAGGCACTGCGCGCGCGCTGCGCGGTGCCGGTGGTCGGGGTCATCGAGCCGGGCGCGGTCGCCGCGGCGCGTGCGACGCGCAACCGCAAGGTCGGCGTGATCGGCACCGAGGCGACGATCCGCAGCGGGGCCTACACGCGGGCGCTGCGCGCGCTGCGGGCCGATCTCGAGATCTACACGCGCGCCTGTCCGCTGTTCGTGCCGCTTGCCGAGGAGGGCTGGCTCGACAACGAGGTGGCCGGCCGTGCGGCGCGGCTGTATCTGACCAGCCTCGCGCGCAGCGGCATCGACACGCTGATCCTCGGCTGCACGCACTATCCGCTGCTCGCGCCGGTGATCCGGGCGACCATGGGCACCAGCGTGCGGCTGATCGATTCCGGCGAGGCGACCGCGGCCGCGGTGCGCGAGACGCTCGCCGCCGAGGGGCTGCTGCGGCGCGCGCGCGGCGCCGAGGCGTCCTTCTTCGTCACCGATGCGCCCGAGCGCTTCATCAAGGTCGGCGCGCGCTTTCTCGGCACCCAGGTCGATTCCGCAGTCCAGCTCGACCGGTGAGCGGCCGTCACTTGATCTTTCGCCCCCTGAAACGCACGATGGGGCGTTTCGAGGCAGGCACAGGATCGCAATGAACATACGCAGAGTGCTCGGCGCCCTCGCAGGTGCCGCGGTGGCGGGTGGGCTGAACGGCTTTCTCGGCTGGATCGGCTGGACCGGCCAGGTGTTCGGCGACATCCTCGATCCCCCCACCTGGATGGTGGTGTCGACCGCATTCGCGGTGATCGTCGGCGGGATCGGCGGCTTTCTGACCGCCATCAACACCCGCACGCTGCTCGCCGCCTTGGGCGGTGTCACGGTCGGCGCGCTCGCCGGCGGGGTGATCGGCCTCGTGCTCGGCGGGCCGGATGCGCAGATCCGGGCGGTGGTACTCGCCGCCCATGGTGCCGTGCTCGGGCTGCTCGTCGGGCCGATGCTCGGCGATCCGAAGGCGATCTTCGGCAGCAGCAACGAGCGGCAGCTCAAGCGGCTGCGGCCGCTCATCGACCGCGTGAACGCGTTCGAGCCCGAGCTGCAGGCCCTGACCGACGAGGCGCTGCGCGCGAAGACCGAGGCGTTCCGCGAACGCATCCGCGCCGGGTCGGCGACCGAACGGGCCGAGCTCGAGCGGCTGCGCGCCGAGCTGCGCGACCGGCACGAGGGCGAGGGGCGGCCGGAAGCGCTGCGCGAGGCGATCAAGCAGCAGGAGGATGCGGTCTACAAGGCCGAGCAGGCGGTGCTCGACGAGATCCTCCCCGAGGCATTTGCCTGCGTGCGCGAGGCCTCGCGGCGCACCACCGGGCTGCGTCACTACGACGTCCAGATCCTCGGCGGCATCGTGCTCCACCGTGGCACGATCGCCGAGATGAAGACCGGCGAGGGCAAGACGCTCGTCGCCACGCTGCCGATCTACCTCAACGCGCTCACCGGCCGCGGCGTGCACCTGGTGACGGTCAACGACTACCTGGCGCGCCGCGACGTGCAGTGGATGGGGCCGATCTACCATGCGCTCGGCATCACCTGCGCCTCGGTGGTGCACGATGCGAGCTTCGCGTTCGACCCGACGTACGTCGTGAAAGACTACCGCATGCTCAACCTGCGCCCGGTGGCGCGCAAGGAGGCGTACGCGGCGGACATCACGTACGGCACGAACCACGAGTTCGGCTTCGATTACCTGCGCGACAACATGAAGTTCACCCTCGACGAGTACGTCCAGCGCGAGCTCGCGTTCGCGATCGTCGACGAGGTGGACAACATCCTCATCGACGAGGCGCGTACGCCGCTGATCATCTCGGGTCCCGCCGAGGAGTCGACCGAGAAGTACTACCAGATCGACCGCATCGTGCCGCGGCTGCGGCGTGGCGCGACCACCGTCGGCGACGTGCGTGCCGAGGAGCGCGCCGCGATCGAGGCACAGGGCGATTATACGGTCGACGAGAAGTCACGCAGCGTCCACCTGACCGAGAGCGGCGTCGCCAAGGTCGAGCGGATGCTCAACATCCAGAACCTCTACGACCCGCGGCACATCGACATCCTGCACCATGCCAACCAGGCGCTGCGCGCCCACACGCTCTACAAGCGCGACGTGCACTACATCGTGCGCGAAGGGCAGGTGATCATCGTCGACGAGTTCACCGGCCGCCTGATGCCCGGCCGCCGCTGGTCGGACGGCCTGCACCAGGCCGTCGAGGCGAAAGAGGGCGTCCGCATCGAACGCGAGAACCAGACGCTCGCGACGATCACGATCCAGAACTACTTCCGCATGTACCGCAAGCTCGCCGGCATGACCGGCACGGCGGATACCGAGGCGGCGGAGTTCAAGAAGATCTACAAGCTCGACGTCACCGTCATCCCGCCGAATCGCGGGCAGCAGCGCATCGATCACCCGGACGTCGTCTACAAGAGCGAACGCGAGAAGTTCGACGCCGTCGTGGCCCAGATCGTCGAGTGCCACGAGCGGCAGCAGCCGGTGCTGGTCGGCACCGTCTCGGTCGAGAAGTCCGAGCACCTCTCGCGCATGCTGAAGAAGCGCGGCGTGAAGCACAACGTGCTGAACGCGGTGAACCACGAGGCCGAGGCGAACATCATCGCGCAGGCCGGCCGCCTCGGTGCGGTTACCATCGCGACGAACATGGCCGGTCGCGGCACCGACATCCTGCTCGGCGGCAACCCCGAGTTCCTCGCCCGCTCCGAGATGGAGAACGACTGGGTGCGGCGCACCTCGAAGGTGCCGGAGGGCGCGCTGCGGTACGAGGAGGTCCTGGCGCAGATCCGCGAACGCTTCGACCAGGCCGTCGAGCACGCCCGGCAGACGTACGAGCCGCAGTGGGCGCCACTCGCCGAGGAGCAGTCGCGCACCCTCGAGGAGCTGACCGCCGCGCACCGGACGTACCTCGACGCGGAGTTCTGGCAGGCGCGCGGCGCCTATGAGGCGGCCCTCGAGTCGGCGGGCGCGGCAGGCGGCGGGGCGTGGGCGGAGTGCGCGACCGCCGCGGAGCGCTACAGCGAGGCGCTGCAGGAGATCGACCGCATCACCGGGCCGCACTTCGGCGAAGAGGGGCAGCAGCGCTTCCAGCGCGCGCTCGGCGACTGGTGCCAGGCGCTGCGCGAGTCGTCGCGCAACGGCGCCGCACCGAACCTCGCCGCGGCGCGCCAGCTCTTCGACCGCACGCGGCTCGACTACGAGCGCGCCCTGCAGCGCGTCCTCGGGCAGCCGGCGGATATGCCGGCCGACGAGGCGCGCGCCGCCTACGAGGCCGCCGCCGAGGCGTACCACGCGGCGGAGGCGGCCTATGCCGCGGCGCGCGAGCCGTACGAGGCGGCGGTCGCCGCGGCGCGCGACGCCTACGAGGCGGAGCGGCGCAAGTACACGACGGTCATCAACGAGGTGCGCGAGCAGATGGAGGCCGCGCCCGAGGAGATGCGCGGCAAGTACGGCGAGGTGCTGCAGCGGCATCGCGAGGCCTGCGCGGTCGAGCGCCAGCAGGTCGTCGAGGCCGGCGGCCTCTTCATCCTCGGCACCGAACGCCACGAGAGCCGGCGCATCGACAACCAGCTGCGCGGCCGCGCCGGCCGGCAGGGCGATCCCGGTGCCTCGCGGTTCTATCTCTCGCTCGAAGACGATCTGCTGCGCATCTTCGGCGCCGAGCGCATCCAGGGGCTGATGACCCGCCTCGGCATGGAGGAAGGGGAGCCGATCGAGCACCGGCTCATCACGCGCGCGATCGCGAACGCGCAGAGCAAGGTCGAGGCGCACAACTTCGACGTCCGCAAGCACCTCCTCGAGTACGACGACGTCATGAACAAGCAGCGCGAGGTGATCTACACCCAGCGCCGCGAGGTGCTCGGCGGCGAGACGCTGCGCGAGCAGGTGCTCGAGATGGTCGATGGCGTCATCGAGGGGCTCGTCGATCAGTACGCGGCGCGCGACACGCCGGCGGCGGAATGGGACTGGGCGGCGCTCGACGAGGCGATCCTCGGCCAGTTCAACGTCCGCCTGCAGCTCACCGACGAGGACCTCGAGCGCCTGCGCGCCGACGATCTCGAGGACACCCTGCGCCAGGCGGCGCGCGCCGCACACGCGCAGCGCGAGGCGGCTTTCTCCCCGCCGGTGATGCGCCAGCTCGAGAAGTTCGTGCTGCTGCAGACGATCGATCAGCTGTGGAAGGAACACCTCCTCAACATGGATCACCTGAAGGAGGGCATCGGTCTGCGCGGCTACGCGCAGAAGAACCCGCTCCAGGAATACCAGAAGGAGGGGTTCGCGATGTTCGAGGAGATGATCGATCGCGTGCACGCCGACGCGGTGCAGAAGGTGTTCACCGTCCAGGCGGTGCGCGCCGAGGACCTCGACCGGCTCGAGCAGCGGCGGCAGCCGCAGCCGGCGCAGCTGCGCATGAGCGGCGGCGGCGAGGCGGCGCCGAGCCCGGCGGCGCGGGCCGCGACGGGGCGCGCGGCCGAGGCGCCGAAGGTCGGGCGCAACGATCCGTGTCCGTGCGGCAGCGGGAAGAAGTACAAGAAGTGCCACGGCGCATGATGCGGCCGCGCTGAGCACGCGCGCGCAGGGGGGCGGGGATGAAGATCGCTGTGCAGCGGCCGCCGGTGCGTGTGCCCGGCTTCCGCTTCGCCGGGGTCGCCTGCGGCATCAAGCCGAGCGGCCGGCCGGATGTGGCGCTGATCGTCTCCGACACCCCGGCAACCGCCGTCGGGGCGTTCACCACCAATCGCGTCGTCGCCGCCCCGGTGCAGATCGGCCGCGAGCGGCTGCGCGGCGGGCGCGTCCAGGCGGTGGTGATCAACAGCGGCAACGCGAACGCCTATACCGGGCGCCCGGGGCTCGCGGCGGCGCGGGCGACGACGGGGCTGGTGGCGCGCCGGCTCGGCATCGACGAGCGGCTGGTGATTCCGTCCTCGACCGGTCGCATCGGCGTACCGCTGCCCGTGCCGCGGCTGCGCCGCGGCGTGTCGGCGGCGCTCGCCGCGCTCTCGCCCGACGGCTTCCACGACGCGCTCGACGGGATGATGACCACCGACGCGTTCCCGAAGTTCGCGGCCGTCGAGGAACGGGTCGGCGGCGTGCCCGTCACGCTCGCCGTGCTCGCCAAGGGCGCAGGCATGATCGCGCCGAACATGGCGACGCTGCTCGTCTACCTGCTCACCGACGCACGCATCGCCCGGCCGGCGCTGCGCCGCATGCTGCAGGACGCGCTGCCGCGCTCGCTGAACGCGATCGTCGTCGACGGCGACATGAGCACCAACGACACGGTGCTGCTGCTCGCCAACGGCGTCGCCGGCAATCCGCCCGTGACGCGGCAGTCGCGCGACTATCCGCGACTGGCGGCGACGGTCGCCACCCTGCTGCGCGACGTCGCGCGCCAGGTGGTGAAGGACGGCGAGGGCGCAACGCGCGTCGTCGACGTCGTCGTGCGCGGCGCGCGCACGCCGCGCGATGCGGCGCGGGTCGCGGATGCGATTGCGCGTTCGTCGCTGTGCAAGACCGCGTTCTTCGGCGGCGATCCCTACGCCGGTCGCATCGTCTGTGCCGCCGGCTACAGCGGCGCGCGCTTCGATCCCGACCGGCTCGACATCTTCCTCGACGACTTGCCGATCGTCCGCCGCGGCGTCGAGGTGGTGCGCGCGGTCGAGCGGCGCGCCAGCCGCATCGCCGCGCGGCCGGAGTTCACGCTGACGCTCGACCTGCACGCCGGCCGTGCGGGCGCCGAGCGGATGGTCAGCGATCTGACGGTCGATTACGTCCGCTTCAACTCGGACTACCGCACCTGACGCGGCGCGCGCCGCGCGCCCCCGGTCAGCTGCCGGCGGCCGCGGGCGTCGCGGCCGCCGCCGCCTTGAGCTGCGGCTCGATCAGCTCCTTGAAGCCCTCGAGCGAGCGGTTCTGCAGCAGCCGGCCGTTGACGAAGATCGTCGGCGTGCCGCGGACGCCGGCGCGCCGGGCGAGCTGGATGTCGGCGGTGACCTGGGCCTTCACCTCGGGCGAGGCGAGATCGGCCTCGAAGCGGGGCAGGTCGAGCCCGAGCTCGCGGGCGTACTGCAGGAGCTGGTCGCGGCCCAGGGCACGCTGGTTGGCGAACAGCTTCTCGTGCATCTCCCAGAACCTGCCCTGGCGCTGGGCGGCGACCGCGGCGAGTGCCGCGTCCATCGCCTGCGGGTGAATCGAGGTGAGCGGGTAGTGCTTGAACGCGAGACGGACCTGCGTCGGATAGGCGGCGAGCGCCTGCTGCACCAGTCCCTCGGACCGCGCGCAGAACGGGCACTGGTAGTCGGAGAACTCGACGATGGTGACCGGTGCATGCTCCGGCCCCTTCACCGGCGAGCCGCCGACCGGCAGCTCGTAGGCGCGCTCCGGATTCGGTCCGCTGGCGCGGGCGGACGCGGGCCGCGCGCTGCGCTCGAGCTTCTTCTCGATCTCACCCAGCCGCGCGAGGATCTCGCGCTGCTGGCTGCGGATCTCGTCGAGGGCCTCGTTGTTCCCTCCGCCTCCCCCGCAGCCGGCGAGCAGGCCGGCAGCGGGCAGCAGGCAGATCAGCACCAGGGTACGGACGCGCGATAGCGGCATCATCAGCTCCTCGTCGGGACATGGCCCCGGTGGCGCCGGGCCATCGCCATCCTGTACCGTCCGCGCACCACCCGCTCAAGGCCGCGCGCGCCGGAGCGGGATGGAACGGCGGACGCATGCGGGTGATCGCGGGAAGCGCACGGGGACGGCGGCTGGCGGCACCGCGCGGGTACGCCGTGCGACCGACGGCCGATCGCGTCAAGGAGTCGCTGTTCAGCATGCTCGGCAGCCGGGTCGTGCTCGAGGACGCCACGGTGCTCGACCTCTTCGCCGGCAGCGGCGCCCTCGGCATCGAGGCGCTGAGCCGTGGGGCGCGCGCGGCCTGGTTCGTCGAACCGGATCACGCCGCCCGCGCGGCGCTCGCCGACAACGTCGCGCGCTGCGGCTTCTCGGCACGGGCGCACGTCATTCCGGCGCGGGCCGCGGTCGCGCTGCGCCGACTGGCCGCCGACGGCACCCGCTTCGACGGCGTGCTGCTCGATCCGCCCTACGGGCGGGCGCTCGCCGACGAGGCACTGGCCGCGCTCGCGGCGCTCGACCTGGTGCGGCCGCACGGGTGGGTGGTGGTCGAGCATCATGTCGACGACGCGCTGCACGACGCCTACGGGACCCTCCGGTTGACCACGCGCAGGCGCTATGGGAAGACCGCCGTGGCGCTGTATGCGAACGAGCCGGCGCCCACCGGGTAGGCAGACGTGACGCGCAAGGCCGTGTACGCGGGGTCTTTCGATCCCATCACCAAGGGACATCTCGACATCGTCCGCCGGGCGCTGGGCGTGTTTCAGGAGATCGTGGTGGCCGTGGCGCACAACCCGGCGAAGGACACCGGGCTGTTCACCGCCGCCGAGCGCGTCGCCATGATCCGCGAGTCGCTGGCCGACGTCGGCAGCCGCGTCACCGCCGATGCGTTCGAGGGGCTGCTGGTCGACTACTGCGACCGCGTCGGCGCCGTGGCGATCATCCGCGGCCTGCGCGCCGTGTCCGATTTCGAATACGAGTTCCAGATGGCGATGATGAACCGCCACCTGAACAACCGCATCGAGACGTACTTCATGACCGCCAGCGAGGCGTACTTCTACACCGCCTCGCGGCTGGTGAAGGAGGTGGCGAGTCTCGGCGGCGACGTGTCGGGGCTCGTGCCGCCGGTCGTACACCGCGCCCTCGTCGAGAAGTTCACGCGGCCCTCCTGAGGGCACCATGGGCCGGTTCAGGGGATCCACAGCCGTCGCCGCCGAGGCGGCGCGCGCGACGATGCGCGGGCACGTGCTCCTGGAGCCCGGCGCGCTCGCGTTGCGCGAGCTGCCGCGCCCGCAGCCCGATCCCGGCGGTGTCGTCGTGCGCGTGCACACGGCGCTGACGTGCGGAACCGACATCAAGACGTGGCTGCGCGGGCACCCGAAGTTCCCGACGCCGACGCTCTTCGGTCACGAGTTTGCCGGCGAGATCGCGGCGGTCGGTGCGGGTGTGCGCGGCGTGCGCGAGGGCGATGCCGTCATGGCGGTGCCGACCGCACCGTGCGGGCGGTGCTACCACTGCCAGCGCGAGCAGGAGAATCTCTGCGCGCAGGTCATGGACGACTTCGTCCTCGGTGCGTTCGCGGAGTACGTCAAACTGCCGGCGGCGGTCGTCGCGACGAATCTCTTCCCCAAGCCGTCGGGGCTGTCGTTCGCCGAGGCGGCGCTGCTCGAGCCGCTCGCCTGTGTCGTGCATGGTCTGTCGCAGGTGCGCCTGCGGTCCGACGATACCGTGCTGCTGATCGGCGCGGGCGCGATCGCGCTGCTGCACCTCCTCGTCCTGCGTGCGCGTGGCACGCCGCGGGTGATCGTCGTCGCACGCAATCCGGCGCGGGCCGCCCAGGCGCAGGCACTCGGGGCGGCGGAGGTCATCACCTGTGACGCGCTGGCGGCGCGCGGTCCGCTGCATGGCCACACCGACGGGCGCGGCGCGGACGTGGTCATCGAATGTACCGGGCAGGTCGCGGTCTGGGAGGCCAGCCCGCAGCTCGCCCGCCGCGGCGGCCAGGTCGTGCTGTTCGGCGGCTGTGCCGACGGCAGCGTCGTCCGCTTCGACACCACCCGTCTGCACTACGACCAGGTGGCGATCGCCAGCCCGTTCCACTTCACCCCGCGCGACGTGCGCGCCGCCTACGAGCTGCTCGGCGGCGGCCGCCTCGGTGCCGGTGCGCTGATCGGCGGCGAGCTGCCGCTCGAGCGCCTCCCGGACGCGCTCGACCGCCATCGCCGGGGAGAGGCGGCGAAGTTCGCGATCCGGCCGGAGGCGCGGTGAAGGTCGCGCGCCTCTACGACTATCTCGACGTCCGCATCGAGGAGGCGCCGGTCCCCGCCATCGGTCCGGGCGAAGCGCTGGTGCGTGCCCGCGCCTGCGGAATCTGTTCGGGCGACGTCGTGCCCTGGTACATCCGCAAGAAGGCGCCGCTGGTGTTCGGCCACGAGCCGGTGGGTGAAGTGGTTGCGGTCGGCGATGGCGTGACCACGGTGGCGCCGGGCGACCGCGTCTTCGTGCATCATCACGCGCCGTGCTTCCGCTGCCGGCGCTGTGCCCGCGGCGAGTTCGTGCAGTGCGCCGAGTGGAAGCGCTCGCACATCGATCCGGGCGGCATGGCGGAGTTCTTCCGGGTGCCGGCGGGCAACCTGCAGGGCGACACGCTGCGGTTGCCCGAGCACGTCAGCGATGCCGACGGCGCGCTGGTCGAGCCGCTTGCCTGCGTCGTCAAGTCGCTCGACCGCGCCGGCGCGGTGGCCGGCGCGACGGTGCTGATCATCGGTCTCGGCGTCATGGGACAGCTGCACGTCCTGCTCGCACGGCACCGCGGCGCGGCGCGTATCCTCGCCGCCGACCTGATCGCCAGCCGCTGCGCCAGGGCGCGCGCGCTCGGCGCCGACGTGGTGATCGACGCCAGCCAGACCGACCTCGTCGCGCAGGTGCACGCCCTCACCGACGGGGAGGGCGCCGAGATCGTGATCGCCGGCCCGGCGACGGTCGACGCCATCTCTACCGGGCTGGCGTGTGTGGCGCGCGGCGGCACGGTCGTGCAGTTCATGGGTACACCGCCGGGCGAGACGCTGGCGCTCGACACCGCCGACGTCTATTTCCGCGAGATCCGTCTCGTGCCGAGCTACTCCTGCGGACCGGTGGAGACGCGGCAGGCGCTCGACCTCATCGCCGCCGGCGTGGTGCGGGCGTCGCACGTCGTCACGCACCGCTTTGCGCTCGCCGAGGCGGGCGCGGCGTATCGCGCCGCCGCCGAGGATCGGTCGGTCATCAAGTCGATGGTGCTCTTCGACGGCGCGCGCGCCTGAGCCGGAACAAAAAAGGGGCGCCTGGTTTCCCAGGCGCCCCTCGTTCTGGCAGTGCGCTGTTGGTCGTACGGATTACTTGTTCCACCCGCGATCGCCGAGCTTGTCGGCCACGGCCTGCGCCTTCTGGGCCGATGCCGCCGCCTTGCTCGCTGCCGCGTCGGCCTGTGCCGCCGATGCCTCGGCCTTGCTGGTCGCCGCTTCGATGCGGGCCGCCAGATCCGGCGGCACCGGCTTCTTCGGGCAGCCGGTCGTGATGCTCGCGATGAGCCCCAGGCCCAGCACTCCGATCAGGGTTCGCACGCTACGCGTCATTACGCGCTCCTTCTTCGACGTCCGCAGTGGCCGCCAGGCGGTCACTTCCGATACGCCTTGCCGGCCACGGCCTCGCACTTCTGGGCCGCGGCATCCGCCGCTGCCGCCGACTGCGACGCGCTCTGCGCCGACGCGCTCGCCTTGTTCGCCGCCGCCTCGGCGCGGCTCACGAGAGCCTCGGCCTTCTGCATGTCGGCTGCATCGATCTTCGCCGAGCAGCCCGCCAGCGCGGTGAGGGCCAAGGCCACCAGCAGTCCCTTTTTCGCCATCATTTCCCGTCCTCCTTCTTCACCAAGGTGTAGTGGTCCACGCAGCACCGCGGCAGTTTCTTTCCACAAAATCAGTGCCGGAGCAAGCGTCAAGATAAAAATTGCTTATCGCAAAAAGCCGCGGTGGGGCGGGAGGATACCGCTGTCTGCGCGCCCGCGGGCAGCCGTCGCGCCGGGGGTGGAATTAGCGGTGCGCACATCGCGGATAAGCGGGTGCACTTTTCGGCTTGCGCGTCGTCGACGCGCGGCGCGAGAATGCGTGCCCCGCTGGCTGAGGGCACGGAGGTGATCACGATGGTTTGTCCCGAGTGCGCAGTGACGAGTGGCAACGACGACAACTTCTGCCGGCAGTGCGGATCGCCGTTGCGGGAGGAAGCGCTGATTGCCTTGCGCGGCGAAGCCGCCGATGCCGCGCGCCGACGCTGGGATCGCGTCGCGGCCCAGTATCCCGAGCGCCCGGAAGCGCATTTCCAGCTCGGGCTCGCGTGCTATCACCTCGGGCACATCGACGAGGCGATCGCCGCGTTCCGGCGCGCGATCGAGCTCGACGACTCGCTGCCGTACGCACACTTCCATCTGGCGGTGAGCTATTACCGCCGCGGCCGGCTCGAGGAGTGCATCGCCGCGTGTCGGCGCGCGCTGCTCTACAACCCGGCGTCCGTGCCGGCGCGGTATCGGCTCGCGCTGGCGTTGTACCACAGCGGCGAGCTCGCGGAGGCGCTTACCTGCTTCCGGGACGTCGTGGCGGCCGACGACGGCTACGTCATCGCCCACTATCACATCGGCATCCTGTACGAACGCCTCGACCGCGTCGACGACGCGATCAACGCATTCCAGCTCGTCGCCGACCGCAATCCGGACGATGCCGCGGCGCACTATCACCTCGGCGTGAACTACAAGAGCAAGGGGCTCGACGATCTGGCGATCGGCGAGTTCGCGCACGTGCTGCGACTCGACCCGAGCGACCGCGCCGCCGAGGCGGAGCTGCGTTCCCTGGAGCGCTGAGTCGGCGGCTCACGGCCGGCGGTCGATGGTGCCGGTCGCCGGATCGAACACGAGGTGGGCGAGTGCCGGTTCGGTGAAGGCGATGCGCCCGTCGATCGCCAGCGTGAACCCTTCCGGATAGCCGTCGTAGCGCACCGCCCCGTCGGGGCGGTCCCACACGATCGTCAGATCGTGCCCGCGGTAACGCAGCCGATGCAGCGCGAAGTGCGACCAGTCGCGCGCCATCGGCTGCAGCTCGATGCGGTCGTCGGTGCGCGGCGTGAGGCCGACGACGCCCTCGACGATCAGCGCCAGGTACATCGAGTGGAAGTCGTGCGAGATGTCCGACGGCTTCGGGCGCGCGGTCTGCGCATACGGCTCCCATTGCGAGTAGTACTCGTGCGCATTCGGCCGCCAGTACGGGTCGCCGGGCAGCACGCCCGGGTAGACGAGGTCGTTGTAGCGGGCCATGAGCTCCATGAAGTGCGCCGGCGTGAGCGGATGGTCGTCGTAGTGCTTGAGCGCCTGCAGCAGGGTGCGCGCGCCCATGCTGATCGGGTGCGGCGCGATGTTGCGCGTCAGGCCGTCCATCTCCCAGGTCCACGCCCGGTAGTGGCGCAGGCTGGTGATCACCGGCGGGAAGCGCGCCCAGAAATCCTGCGGATCGATCAGCGCGGCGAGCGCCGCCGTATAGCGCGGCTCGTTCGGGGCGAGGCCGGTGGCGAACGGGAAGAAGCCGTGCAGCTCGCGGATCGGCGCGCGGGCATCGTCCTGGGCGCGCTGCGGATAGAAGAACCGCGTCTCGTCGTCCCACAGCTGTGCCAGCGTCGCCGCGCGCACCCGGTCGGCCTGCTGGCGGAATTCGGCGGCGAGCGCCTCATCGCCGGCGAACGCGGCGAGCTCGGCGACCGCGGCGGCGTTGGCGTAGACGAAGCTCGCGAAGTCGGCGCGTTCGAGCGCCGGCGGCTCGGCGCGGAGATCGAGGCGCGTGCCGGCGAAATACCAGTACGACAGGATGTCGAGGTCGTAGCCGGTGACGCGCGGCCGGTCGCGTTCGGGCAGGGCGTCGCCGTCCTGGTCGTAGGCCGTCAGCCACGCGCGCACGTCGGCGGCCATGCCGGGCAGCAGGCGCGCCAGCACCGCCGGGGGCAGGGGATGCACGCGATGCAGCTCGGCCGCCGCGGCGGCGATCCAGTGTGAGTACGTCTCGTTCCAGTACGGACTGCCGGGCGGATCGACTACCGCCCCGTTCGCCGCGCGGTTGCGGTAGCTGTTGTCGAGCTGCGCGATCGCGAACGCCGGGTCGCGCAGGTACGTCAGCTCCTTGATCTGCAGCGGCACGGCAAAGCCGATCGCATTGTCGAATCCGAGCTTGCCCTCGTAGAACGCGTAGCCCTGCAGGTCGGGCGTCGCCATCTCGACCATCGAGAAGCGCGTCACCCACCAGCGGTAGTACCACATCTTCTTGAAGCCGAAGTCGGCGGCGTCGAAGTACGGCACGTGTTCGGCGAACCAGCGGTTGTAGTCGCGCACGTACGTCGCGAGTGAGGGCAGCGGCGTGGCGGGTTCGGCGCGCGCTTCGTTGTCGAAGCGCACCGCGAGCGCGGCATCGGGAGCGGTGCCGCGCGCCGGCACGGGCAGCTCGTGCCGCAGATGAATCGTCTCGCCCGCGAGCCGCGTGAACGCCGGCGCGTCGAGATAGAGGTACAGCGGCGTGCCCTGAAATGCGCCGGCGGCGAGCTGCGGAAACGGATCGCCGGTCGTCGCCCCGGGTATCGGCGGATGGGCGACGATCGCTTCGACGGCGACGCGGTGGGGCTGCCCGTCGCGGCTCTCGGCCGTGTAGACGAGCGCGATGCGGTCGTCCCAGGTGATGAGCTTGTACTCGTGCACCTGCACGGTCGGAAACACGTAGTGGACCGCCGTGTGGCTCGGATAACGCTCGATCCAGTACTGCCCCTCGTAGACGACCGCCGGCTGACCGTCGATGGCGAACGTCACGTCGACGAGCGTGCGGAGGCAGTAGGTCGAGTGCCCGTAGCAGATCTCGCCGGCGAGTCCGGGCTGATGGGCGAGCTTGCGGGTCCACAGCCGGCGGCCGGAGGCGAGCAGCAGCTCGTCGTCGGGGCGCAGCAGCTCGCGCGCGAGCGCGGCGGGCACGTTGCGCGGCGGTACGCGGAACACCTGATGGCCGAGGATCGCGTCGACGTAGCGGTCCGCGGCGGCGGGCTGCGCGCGCACCTCGCGCGATTCGAACGCCAGCCAGTCGGCGAATGCCGGCGGGCCCGCCTCGGCGATTGCCGGTGTTGCCGCCGGCGCCGGCGCATTCGCGGTGGGCAACGATCGCCACCACCACGAGCCGCCGACGGCGAGGACGAGCAGGGCAGCGGCGGCAACGGACAGCCAGACGGATCGGCGCGACGGCGGCATGCGATGGGTTGCGTATAACCGCTCGCGTCAATTCGAGCGAACGCCGCGACGGTGCCGCCGATCACCGTCTTGACAGCCCGCCGAGCCACGCCTAACACGGGCGCAACTTTTGCAATTTGAGCCGCGTGCCGTGCGGTGCGCTGTTGCGCCGGGTCACCGGCACGCGTGGCGAGGGGGATTGGCGATGGACTTCATTCAGGGTGTTACACGCTGGATTCACATCGTCGCCGGCGTGATCTGGATCGGGCATCTCTACTTCTTCAACTGGGTGAACGCGCAGTTCGCTCCGACCCTGGACGGGGAGACGAAGAAGAAGGTTGTGCCCGAGCTGATGCCGCGTGCGCTCTACTGGTTCCGCTGGGGGGCGGCGTTCACCTGGCTGACCGGCGTGCTGCTGCTGATGATCATCTACTACCACGGCGCGACGATGGGGCCGATCATGTTCGCTGCCGGCGGCGGGTGGGACCTCTGGTCGATCCTCGGCATCGTGCTCGTGTTCGCGGCGCCGTTCATCTACGACGCGCTGGTCAAGACCGTGCTGAAGGATCCGACGGTGCAGTTCTTCGGCGGCGTCGTGCTCGCCGGGCTGGTGCTGATCTATCTCGCCTGGATCGCGCACTACAGCTACCAGGCGTACGCGATCCATCTCGGCGCGATGTTCGGCACCATCATGGCGTTCAACGTCTGGTTCCGCATCTGGCCGGCGCAGCAGCAGATCATCCGCGCCACCAAGGAGGGCACGGCGCCCGACGCGGCGCTCGTCGCGATGGCCGGCCAGCGCTCGAAGCACAACACCTACATGTCGGTGCCGCTGATCTTCACGATGATGGCGACGCACGCCGCCTCGTGGGCCGCCAGCCCGTTCATCCTCACCGCCATCGTGCTCGTCGGCTGGGGAGCGGTGTACTGGCTCTACGGCAAGTCGACCACCGTCAAGGGATTCTGAGCACGCGACCGGGGCGGGACCGCGTGTCCCGCCCCGCCCGCGCCGCTACAGGCGCGTCGGTTCCGGCCGCTCGAGCGCGTACTGCTCGCGGTAGATGCGCGCGAACGCGACGAGGATCGCGATCACCGCGGGGCCGAGAAACATGCCGAGGAACCCGTAGGCCTGCAGGCCGCCGAGGATCCCGAAGAAGAGGAACACGGTCGGGATCTGCGTGCGCCCGCCGATCACCAGCGGCCGGATGAGGTTGTCGGCGCTGCTGATCACCAGCATGCCCCAGCCGAGCATGATCGCGCTGCGCACGTAATCGCCGCCGAGGCCGAGGTAGATCGCCACCCCGATCCAGACCAGCGGGCCGCCGTACGGCAGCAGCGACAGGAACGCGGTGGCGCCGGCGAGCAGCACCGCGAACGGCACGCCGAGCGCCCAGTAGGCGATGCCGCCGAGGAGTCCCTGGGCCGCGGCGGTGAGCACCGAGCCGAGGACGACCGCCGACAGCGTCTCGGTGAAGCGCAGGAAGATCGCGTCCTTGTTCGCCGCTTCCATCGGGATCAGATCGCGCAGGCCGTGCGCCATGCGCGCCCCGTCGCGGAAGAAGAAGAACATCGCGAAACCGGCGAAGAAGAAGTTGACCACCAGCTTGAGGACGTTCGCCGCCGCCGCCGGCGCCTGCGCGACGAGGAACCCGCTCACCGTCTGGCTGGCGCTCACCGCGAGCGCCGGCAGGTCGATCTTGAGGCGCGGCACGAGGTCGTAGGCGAGCTGGCCGAGGCGCGACGCGCGGGCGCGGGCGACGAGCTCGTTCAGACGGCCGCTGGTGACGAACGTGCGCAGATCCTCGTAGAGCGCCACCGACTCGGTGGTGACCACGGCGAGCAGGTAGAACGTCGGCACGACGACGAGCAGGAGCGTCGCCGCCGTCATCAGCCCCGCGGCGACGCCGTCGCGCCCGCCGAGCAGCACCCGCAGCCGCGCGTGCAGCGGATGGAAGATGAATGCGAGCAGCGCGGCGTAGCTGAGCGGGCCGAGGAAGCCGGAGAGGATGCGGTAGAACTGGTAGAGGAGAAAGCAGAACGCGAGGAAGAAGAAGGCGACGAAGAGCTGCTCGCGGCGCATGTCGCGGCCCGCGTTAGCAGTGGGCGGGCCGGGCCGGCAAGCGTGCGTCGACCGGCCGGCGTGCGGGCGGTATAGTAGGTCTGATGGCAGCGGTGGGCGACAGTCCGCCGGCGGATGCCGTCAGCGCCCAGCTCGCGGAGAAGCTCGACGCGCTGCCGGCGCGGCCGGGCGTGTACCTGCTGAAGGACCGGCAGGGGACGGTGATCTACGTCGGCAAGGCGCGCAGCCTGCGCAGCCGCGTGCGCACGTACTTCCGCGGCGGCGACGAGCGCTCGCAGGTCGCGTTCCTCATGCAGCGCGTCGGCGATTTCGACAGCCTCGTGACGGCGACCGAGAAGGAAGCGCTGATCCTCGAGAACAACCTGATCAAGCAGTACAAGCCGCGCTACAACATCCGCCTGAAGGACGACAAATCGTACGTCAGCGTGAAGGTCACCACCCAGGAGGCGTGGCCGCGGGTGCTGGTGACGCGGCGCATCGTCAAGGACGGCAGCCGCTACTTCGGGCCGTATCACTCGGCAGTGAGCGTCCGTGAGACGCTCGACACGCTGCGCAAGGTGATCCCGCTGCGCACGTGCTCCGACGCGGTGTTCCGCAACCGCTCGCGTCCCTGCCTCGAGTACCAGATCCGTCGCTGTCTCGGGCCGTGCTGCCTGCCGGTCGACCGCGCCGAGTACGAGGCCCACCTGCGCGAGGCGATGCTGCTGCTCGGCGGCAAGCAGGTCGAGCTGATCGCGCACCTGCGCCGCGACATGCTCGCGGCGGCCGACGAGGAACGCTTCGAGGACGCGGCGCGGCTGCGCGACCGGCTGCGCGCGATCGAGAAGACGCAGGAGCGCCAGCAGGCGGTGGCGCACTGGGGCGGCGATCAGGACATCTTCGGCCTGTACCGCGAGGGCGGCTGCATCGAGGTGCAGGTGCTGTTCGTCCGCCAGGGCAAGCTGACCGGCAACCAGTCCTACCAGCTCGACGACATCGAGCTGCCCGACGAGGAGGTCGTGCGCGCGCTGGTCACCCAGTTCTACCAGGGCGACCGCTACGTCCCCGACGAGCTGCTGCTGCCGATCGAGCTCGAGGACCAGGACGTGCGTGCCGAGTACCTCACCGACCGCAAGGGGCGGCGCGTCGAGATCCTGCGTCCGCAGCGCGGCGATCGCGTCCGCCTCCTCGAGATGGCCCGCGAGAACGCGATGCAGAGCTTCCGCGAGCGGCGCGACGGCGAGCGTCAGTACGAGCGGACCAGCGCCGAGCTGCAGCGCCGGCTGCACCTGCGCAACGCCCCGAAACGGATCGAGTGCGTCGACATCTCCACCTTCCAGGGCGGCATGGCCGTCGGCTCGCTGGTCGCGTTCGATGAGGGCCAGCCGGACAAGAGCGGCTACCGCCGCTACCGCATCAAGACCGTCGTCGGCCAGGACGACTTCGCGATGATGTTCGAAGTGCTGCGCCGGCGGCTGACGCGCGCACGGCGCGAGCAGGTGTTCCCCGATCTGCTCGTCGTCGACGGCGGCAAGGGGCAGCTGAACGTCGCACTCGAGGTGCTGCGCGAGCTCGAGATCGATCAAATCGATGTCGTCGGCCTCGCCAAGATGCGCGTCGTGAGCGCCGCGCATGCCGAGACGATCGAACGCAGCGACGAACGCGTCTTTCTCCCCGGCCGCGCCAACCCCGTCGTGCTGCGCCGCAACTCGAACGCGCTCTTTCTCCTGCAGCGCCTGCGCGACGAGGCGCACCGCTTCGCGGTAACGTACCACCGCGCGCTGCGCGGCCGCGAGCGGCTGCGCTCGGTGCTCGATGCCATTCCCGGCGTCGGCGCCGAGCGGCGCCGGCGCCTGCTGCGCGCCTTCGGCAGCGTGAAGCGCATGCGCGCCGCGACCGTCGCCGAGCTCGCGCAGGTGCCGGGCATTCCGGCGCCGCTGGCGGGCGCGATTCACGCGGCGCTCGCACGCCTGCCGGCGCCGCGCGACGTTGACACCCGGCGGGGACGGCTGGTAGCCGTGCCGCTGGAGGACGCGGACGTGGACGAGACGCCGGGCGCGCCGGGTGACGCGGCGCCCGAGGCCGACGACGGCGTTGACTCACCGGGGTTGGGGGACTAACGGTCGCACAGCGCGGGGCCATTGATGCCCCGCGCAGTCGTTTCGAGCCAGTCGATGCAGACCACCTTCAAGCAGATGATGAACGAGGTGGTGCAGTACGGCAGTTGCTGCGAGTGCGGCTCCTGCGTTCTCGTCTGCCCCCATAACGTCATCGACTACATCGACGGCAAGCCGAAGCAGACCGCCAAGGCGACCGCGCCGTTCGACTACTGCGGGATCAGCGAAGGAATCGGCTGCGACGTGTGCGCGCAGGTCTGTCCACGGCTCGGCGAGCGCGAGCAGCATCTCGGCGCGCAGGTCTTCGGCGATCTCGAGCGGATGTATCGCGGCCTGTTCGGGCCCTATCGCCGCGTCGTCGCGGCGCGCTGCACCGATCCGCTGGTGCGCGGCGAAGACGGCGGGGTGGTCACCGGCCTGCTCGCCTGGCTGCGCCGCCAGGACGAGATCGACGGCGCGGTGGTCTCGACCATCGATCCCGCCGCCCCGTGCGTCCCGGTGCCGCGCGCCGTGACCACCGTCGAGGCGATCCTCGCCAGCGCCGGCTCCTGGTACACGTACTGTCCGAACACGATGGCCCTCGAGGAGGCCGAACGGCTCGGGCTGACGCGCGTCGCGTTCGTCGGCGTGCCCTGCCAGATCACGCCGGTGCGCAAGATGCAGGTCGCGAACGCGGCGTTCCTCGACAACGGGCGCAAGAAGGAGAAGCACCTCGAGCGGCAGACGAAGTTTCTCAAGGGCTTCGGGGAACGCGTGGCGCTGACCATCGGACTGTTGTGCAGTGAGGTGTTCACGTTCGACGGTCTGATGCGCGGCGTCATCGAGGGCCAGCTCGGCGTGTCGCTCGCCGACATCGCGAAGTTCAACGTCAAGGGCAAGGTGCTGATCGATACGCACGCCGGCGAGCGGATCGAGATTCCGCTCAAGCAGGCGCAGGCGTATGCGCGGCCCGAGTGCCACCATTGCGGAGACTTCTCCGCCGAGCTCGCCGACCTGTCGTGCGGCGGCGTCGGCGCGACCGACTGGACGATCGTCGTGCTGCGGACCGCCCGCGGCGAGGCGCTCTTCGACCGCGCCGCGGCGGCGGGCGTCTTCGAGGTGCAGTCGATGGCGGCGTTCGAGACGTCAATGAAGGTGCTGCTGCGGCTGGCGCGCAAGCAGCGCCAGCGTGTGCCGACCCCGCCGGGTCGCGCGGAGACCTTCGTGCGGCCGCCGGGCTTCACCAACCCGCACTGACATGCCTGCGTATCGAGGCGCCAACTTGGCCGAATCCCAACGGCTCACCCGGCTGCCGAGCTCGTCGTTCGAGCGCCTGGTCGAGAGCTCCCCGGACATCGTCGTCGCCGTCGATCGCGGCGGCACGGTGATCTACTACAACGACGGCGCCGAAAAGGGCCTCGGCTACACCGCGGCCGAGATCATCGGCCAGAACGTCAACCGCCTCTATCCGTCGATGCAGGAGGCGCACCGCGTCATGGCCGCGATGCGCGACGACGAGTCCGGCGGGCCGGGCAAGGTGAAGAACTTCGAGACGACGTTCGTGACCCGCTGGGGCGAGCACCTGCCGGTGGCGATCTCCGGCTCGATCCTCTACGACGACAACGGCCTCGAGATCGGCTCGATCGGCTTCGCGAAGGACATCCGCGAAATCCGCCAGCGCGATCGGCTGGCGACGCTCGGCGAGGTGGCCGTGGCGCTCTGCCACGAGATCAACAGCCCGCTCGAGATCATCCTCAACGACGTCGAGCTGCTCGCCGAGTTCGTCCGCCGCAAGGCGACCGACGAGGAGGCGGTGGTCGAGGACGAGCGCGTCGACGCCGTGCGCCGCGAAGTGCTCAAGATCCAGGAAATCGTCAACCGCCTGGTCGAAATGGCGCGCGAAGGGCAGTACGGCACGCGCGAGTATCTCGCCGGCCAGCAGATGACCGACGTGAGCCGCGCCGTCACCCGCTCCGTGCCGCGCACCGGCGACGGCGGGCTGAAGGGCGTGCGCGTGCTGGTCGTCGACGACGATCTCGGCGTCTGTCGCTCGTTGCGCGACCTGCTCGCCGCCGAGGGCTGCGACGTGCTGGTGGCGACCGACGGCCTGCGCGCGCTCGAGGTCCTGAATCACAGCCCGGTCGACATCATCGTCAGCGACGTCGTCATGCCCGATCTCGATGGCTACGACCTGTTCATGGAGGTCAAGCGCCGCGGCACCACGCCGGTGATCCTGATGACCGGCTACTATTACGACCGCGACCACGTCATCAAACGCAGCCGCCTCGAAGGCCTCGAAAGCGTGATCTTCAAGAAGCCGATCGATCCGGCGCGCCTCAAGGCGATGATCCGGACTCTGACCGGGCGGGCGGCGGCGGCGACGCCACCGGTGTGATGCGCGGGATCGGCGGCGTGGCCGAGGTCGGCGCCGCCGTCGGGCTCGGGGCCGCGGCGACGCGGAGCTCGAGCTCACCCTCGTCGCCCGCGATGCGCGCGCTGTCCGCGCCGACCGCGACGAGCCGCCCGAGGCCGGGCACGTCCTGGCCGGGCTGGACGAGGCGGTGTTCGCCGTTCGGGCTGACGATGATCGCGTACGCGAGATCGCCGGTCACCGTGCCGGCGAGGCGGAATCCGCTGCCGCGCGCCGGCGATGCGGCGGCGGCGGCAACGGGGGAGGGCGTGGCGGCGGCGACCGTCGCCGACGTCTCGGTATCGCTCGCCAGGAGCGGCGTCGGCGGCAGCGTCGGGGCGGGCAGCTGATGCGCTCGCCACAGCAGCCACGTCCCGAGAATCAGCACGGCGCCGACGGACAGGGCGAGGATGAAGCCGATGGCGCGATCGGGATTCATCGCACCGACGGGGCTGCCGCAGCAGTCCGCGCCTGGTGCGCCGCCTGGCTGCCGGTGATCGTCTGGGTCGCGCTCATTGCCTGGTTGTCGGGTGACGGCTTTTCGGACGAACGCACCGCCGACTGGCTGGCGCGCTGGCCCGTGCTCGCCTGGCTCGGCCTGACGCCAGCCGTCATCGCCCCCGTGAATCTGATCCTACGGAAGAGCGCGCATCTCGTCGAGTACGCGATCCTGAGCATGCTCAGCTATCGCGCGCTCGGCGCCACCGGGACGCGTTCGCCGTCGTGGCGCGCGCTCGGCGCGCTGTCCCTGGCGCTTGCCTGCGCCGCGCTCGACGAGCTGCACCAGTCGGCAACGCTGAGCCGCGGCGGCTCGCTGCACGACGTCGTGCTCGACGGCGCCGGGGCGGTCGCCGGCGCGCTGCTGGCCGTGCGCGGTCGGCGCGGGCGGGCGGCGCGCGTTCCTTGACACGCGGCGCCGCACGCGGGATGCGGCCCGCCGTGGGACGGACGCATCGGCTCGCCGCGCGGCGCCGCGTGTTGTTGCGCCATGAGCGCGCGCTCTGGTCGCAGGGCGTCCTGCACATCGCCGGTGTCGACGAGGTCGGTGTCGGCCCGCTTGCCGGTCCGGTCGTCGCCGCGGCGGTGATCCTGCCGCCGGAATGCGATCTGCGCGGCATCGACGATTCGAAGAAGCTGTCGCCCGCGACCCGCGAGCGGCTCGCGGCGGCGATCCGCGAGTGTGCGATCGCCGTCGGACTCGGCGTCGTGCCGGTCGACGAGGTCGACCGCCTGAACGTCTACTGGGCGGCGATCGAGGCGATGCGCCGCGCCCTCGCGACGCTCGCCGTCGCACCCGCTCAGGTGCTGGTCGACGCGCGCCGCATCCCGGACCTCACCATCCCGCAGACCGCGCTGGTCAAGGGCGACGCGCACAGCTACTCGATCGCCGCCGCCTCGATCGTCGCCAAGGTGGCGCGCGACGAGATGATGATCGATGCGGGCACGCGCTACCCCGCGTATGGGTTCGAGCGGCACATGGGCTACGCGACCGCCGAGCACCTCGCGGCGTTGCAGCGCCACGGCCCCTGTCCCGAGCACCGCCGCAGTTTCCTGCCCGTCGTCCAGGCCCGGTTGCCGGGGCTCTGACGAACACCGGTGACCAGTGACCGGTCACTGATCGGAGCGCCGTCCGCGCCCGGCCAGCGATCCGTCGTTGCGTGCCCCATCACGGGGACTGAGGAAGGGCCTGCCGCGCATCCAGGCGGGTTTCGTCGATGTGACAGGACCACTCGACTTCGCGTTCTCCGCGCCTCTGTGGCAACCGGTCACCGGTCACCGTTTGTTCCCGGGTCGCGCGTTTCGTGCCAGCCGATATAATGCGCTCCATGGCCATCGACGTGCGCATGCCCAAGCTCAGCGACAACATGGAGTCGGGCGTCATCATCCGCTGGATCAAGTCGCCGGGCGACGAGGTCGCGCAGGGCGAGCCGCTCGCCGAGGTGGAGACCGACAAGGCCGACGTCGAGCTCGAGGCGTCGGCCAGCGGGGTGCTGAGCGAGATCAAGGTTCCGGAGGGGCAGAGCGCGGAGGTCGGTGCGGTGATTGCCGTGCTCGAGCAGGCAGGGCAGGGCGCCGCCGCGCGACCCGCTGCGAAGCCGCGCGCCGAGAAGGCCGATGGCGGTGACGGCGCGCAGCGCGGCGATGGGGCACAGGCGCCGGCGGCCGAGCCCGATGCTGAGCCCGGGCGTCCGGCGCCGCAGGTGCGCGCCGCGAGCACGCCGCCGCCACCGTCCCGCCCGCAGCCCGGCGCGGCGCGCGCGGAGCGGCCCGCTCCGGCCAGCGCGCCACCGCCGCCCGAACCGCAACCGGCGCCCGCACGGCCGGCGAGCGGTGTGCGCGCCTCGCCGCTCGCGTGGCGCCTCGCCGCGGAGGCGGGAATCGATCTCTCCGGCCTGCACGGCTCGGGTCCCGGCGGCCGCATCCTCAAGCGCGACGTCGAGATGGCAGTGCGCGGCCCGGCGCGCCGTGGCGGCGCCGCACCGGCATCGGCTCCGGCCCCGGCGGACGACCAGCCGGCCGAGCAGCCGGCAGAGCGCGAAGGCGGCGCCATCGAGCCGGTGTCGCGCATGCGCCTCGCGATCGCTCGCCGCATGAGTGAGGCGAAGCGCGACATCCCGCATTTCTACGTCACCGCCGAGATCGACATGACCGAGGCGATGCATTTGCGCGAGTCGATCCGCCGCCGCGAGGCGATGCCGGGGCTTACGGTGACGCACCTGCTGGTTCGCGCGCTGGCGATCGCGCTCGAACGGCATCCCCACGTCAACGCGTCCTGGCGCGACGGTGGCATCGAGGAGCACCCCGACGTGAACATCGGGATCGCCGTCGCGGTCGACGACGGGCTGGTGGTGCCGGTGCTGCACCGCGCGCAGACGCTGACGCTCGGGGAGATCGCCACCGCCGCCAGCGAGCTGACCGAGAAGGCGCGCCAGGGGCGGTTCGGCGGCGACGACCTCACCGGTGGCACGTTCAGCCTGTCGAACGTCGGCATGCTCGACGTCGAGGAGCTCACGGCGGTGATCAATCCGCCGAATGCGGCGATCCTCGCCGTCGGTGCGGTGAAGGAGCGGCCGGTGGTGCGCGACGGCCAGCTGGCGATCGCGAAGACCATGCGCGCGACGCTGTCCTGCGACCACCGCGTGCTCAACGGGCTCGAGGGCGGGCGCTTCCTCGTCGAGGTGAAGAGCATCCTCGAAAATCCCGTGACGCTGCTGCTCGAATGACGGCGCTGCACGGAGCGCGGCGCCCGGGCGCCCGAGAGCATGCGACCGCGCCGCGGCTCGTCGAGCAGGCGGCGGCGCGCCCGCTGCACGTTCGCGTGCTGGGCCGCTGGCCGTACGACGAGGCACTGGCGCTGCAGGAAACGCTGGTGACGGCGGTCATCGAGGGACGCGAGCCCGAACAGCTGCTCCTGCTCGAGCATCCGCCGGTGTACACGCTCGGCCGCGGCGCCGATGCGGCGGATCTGCGCGACGCGCCGGCGCGGCTCGGCATTCCGGTCTACCGCGTCGGGCGCGGCGGGGGCGCGACCTACCACGGCCCCGGCCAGCTCGTCGCCTATCCGATCGTGCGCCTGCGCTCCGGTGGCCGCGACGTGCACGGCTACGTGCGCGCGCTCGAGCAGGCGCTGGTCGACACATGCGCCGCGTTCGGCGTGGCGGCGACGACCCCCGCCGGCCAGACCGGCGTCTGGGTCGCGGATCGCAAGATCGCATCGATCGGCATTGGCGTGCGCCGTGGCGTCGCCTGGCACGGCATCGCCCTCAACGTTGCCGCCGATCTGTCGCCGTTTGCGGCCATCACCGTCTGCCGCAGCGACGGCCTGCGCATGATCGACCTCGCCACCGCCGCTGCGGATGCCGAGCCGGCGACGGCGTCGTCCTGCTCGCTCGCCAGCGTCGCACCGGTCTGCGCCGCGGCGCTCGCCCGTCAGCTCGGCTGCCGGCTCGCCGGGGAGGCGATCACATGGCCGTGACCCGCCGCCATCCCGACTGGATCAAGGTCAAGGCGCCGGGCGGTGAGGGGTTCGTCGCGACGAAGGGGATCGTGCGTTCGCTCGACCTGCACACCGTCTGCGAAGAGGCGCACTGCCCGAACATCGCCGAGTGCTGGAGCCACCGGACGGCGACGTTCATGCTCCTCGGCGACGTCTGCACGCGCAACTGCGGCTACTGTGCGGTCGCGCACGGCCGGCCGCTGGCACTCGATCCGCACGAGCCCGAGCGTGTTGCCGAGGGCGTCGCCCGCCTCGGCCTGCGCCACGTCGTGGTCACCTCGGTCGATCGCGACGACCTGCCCGACGGCGGTGCGGCCCACTTCGCCGCCACGGCCCGCGCGATCAAGCGCCGGCTGCCGTCCTGCGCCGTCGAGGTGCTGACGCCGGACTTCAAGGGCGACCTCGAGGCACTGGCGCTGGTCGTCGATGCGCCGATCGACGTCTTCAACCACAACACCGAGACCGTACCGCGCCTCTACAAGCGCGCCCGCCCCGGCGGTCGCTACGACCGCTGCCTCGGCCTCCTCGCCGCCGCCCGGCAGCGCCGTCCCGGGCTGCGCACCAAGACCGGGCTCATGCTCGGCCTCGGCGAGACGGGCGACGAGGTGCTCGCCGTGCTCGACGATCTGCGCGCCGTCGACTGCGACATTCTGACGCTCGGCCAGTACCTGCAGCCCACCCGCCGGCATCTGCCGGTCGAGCGCTATCTCACCCCGGACGAGTTCCGCGCCCTCGGCGACGAGGCGCGTGCCCGCGGCTTCCGCCACGTCGAGTCCGGCCCGCTCGTGCGCAGCTCCTATCACGCCTGGCAGCACGTCGGCTGAGGCGCCGCCATCCGGCTGCGAAGAGGCCGGCGATGCGGAAGGCGGAGTGCTTGGTGCCGTGCCTCCCGCAGGCCGAATGGTCCGCACGTTCGTCCGGGCTTCGCGCTCTCCCCGCCTGTGCGGGCCGATTGCTGCATGAGGCAAAGCTCCGCATCAGTCAGCAAAGTCGGCACCGTGATCTGCCTCTCTAGCAAGAGTTTTGCCTCAACTTTTGCCTCAAGGTTGGTTTACTCCGCTTTCCGATTTTGCGAAGGTGGGCCGTTCGAAAGAGCGGTGCGACCATTTTGGGAGGCGGTGAATGATGAAGCTGTATGACTACCCAGACTGCCCGTTTGCTCAGAAAGTCCGGGTGGTGCTGGCCGAAAAAGAGCTCGAGTACGAGACCGTGTTCGTCGACCTGCGAACCGGTGCGCACCGCCAGGACGCCGAGTTTCTGAAGCTCAACCCCTACGGCAAAGTGCCGGTGCTGATCGACGAGGACGTCGTCGTCTACGATTCCACCATCATCAACGAGTATCTCGAGGACGAGTACCCGATTCCGGCGCTGATGCCGGAGGATTCCGGCGCCCGCGCCCGGGTGCGCACGCTCGAGGACTATTGCGACAATTCGTTCCTGCCGTCGGCCGGCTTCGTCCAGGCGGAGCTCAGCAAGCCGGTCGAGGAGCAGGATGCGGAGCGCCTGGCGCGCTACCGCAACGAGCTGGTGCGTGGCCTGAAGCGCCTCGAGGTCTTCCTCGGCGGCCGCGAGTATCTCGCCGGCGAGTTCTCGCTCGCCGACGTCGCGTTCGTGCCGGCGGTGCTGATCCTGCCGCGGCTCGGGGTCGAGATCGATCCGGCCCTGCGCGGCGTCACCGCGTGGATCGCGCGCCTGCGCCAGCGCCCGAGCGTGCAGATCCTCGGCCTCTGACGGGGAGGTGCGCGGGAGGGCGCGTGAGCAACGACGACGACGCCCTGCGGCAGGCGATCCTCGATTCCTACCGCATCGTCTGCATCTGCAACAAAATCCGCAAAGGGACGATCGAGAAGGCGATCCGCGCCGGGGCGCGCACGCTCGACGACATCCGGCGGCGCACGCGCGCCTGCACCGGTCCGTGTACGCCGAACCGCTGCGGCCCGGTGATCCGCCAGATGCTCGAGGAGGCGGCGAAGCGTTCTTGTTGACTCGCCGTCGCGCGGCATCTATCCCCGGGAGAGCCAATCAGGAATCGTTCCTGATTGTGAATCCACGGAGGACGGGACGATGAAGACGCTGCAGGGCAGCAAGACGCACGACAACCTCAAGGCGGCGTTCGCGGGCGAGTCGCAGGCGAACCGGCGCTATCTGTATTTCGCCCGCCGGGCGGACATCGAAGGCTACCCCGAGGTCGGCGGCCTGTTCCGCGACACGTCGGAAGCGGAAACCGGCCATGCGTTCGGCCATCTCGACTTCCTCGCCCAGGTCGGCGACCCGTGCACGGGGGTGCCGATCGGCGACACGGAGAAGAATCTCAAGTCGGCGGTCGAGGGCGAGACGTACGAGTACACGCAGATGTACCCGGGCTTCGCGAAGACCGCGCGCGAAGAGGGCTTCGACGAGATCGCCGAGTGGTTCGAGACGCTGGCGCGCGCCGAGAAGTCGCACGCCGGACGCTTCCAGACCGGTCTCAACAACCTTAAGCTCTGAGCTGCACACGGGGCGCGCCCGGCGACGGGCGCGCCCGCTCCGCGCACCGGGATCACGTCATGGCTTCCTCGATTCGCCCCGTCACGCTCGACGACATCGTCGGGCTCGAACGCTACGAGGCGATCCGCGACACGGTGCGCCGCCGCACGATCGCGGCGAAGAAGGCGCGCCGCGTCGCCGTCGGCCCGGATCTGACGTTCGTCTTCGAGAACCACGAGACGATCTACTTCCAGGTCCAGGAGATGCTGCGCGCCGAACGCATCACCGATCTCGATGCGGTGCGGGAGGAGCTCGCCGTCTACAACGCGCTGCTGCCGCGGCCCGGCGAGCTCAGCGCCACCCTGCTGATCGAGATCACCGACCAGGCGCGCATCGTCGAGCGACTGCAGGCGCTGATCGGCATCGACGAAGCGGTGTGGCTGGCGATCGGCGACGAACCGCCGCTGCGCGCCGAATTCGAGGCGGGGCGCAGCACGGCCGAGAAGCTCAGCGCCGTGCAGTACGTCCGCTTCGCGCTGCCACCGGCCGCCGTGGCGGCGTTCCGCGATGCCGCCATCCCGGCGCGTCTGGGGGTCGAGCACGCGAACTATCGCCATGCGGCGCCGCTCGACGGCGCGGTGCGCACCTCGCTGATCGAGGACCTGCGGGACGTCGCATGAGGCAGCGCACCACGCCGCAGCTCACCGCCATCGCCGAGGTGCTGTCCGCCGCCGACGACCACCCGACGGCCGTCGAGATCCACCACCGCGTGCGCCGCCGGCTGCCGCGCATCAGCCTCGGCACGGTCTACCGCAACCTCGAGAAGCTGCGTGCCCAGGGCCGCCTGCGCGTCATCCGGCTCGACACCGGAGAGGCGCACTACGACGCGATGCTCGAGGCGCACGACCACTTCGTCTGCGAGCAGTGCCGCGCCGTCGCCGACCTGCCCGGCACGACCGCGCTGCCCGATCCACACCGCGTGCCCGACGGCGGCTGGGTCGCGCGCCGGCAGACGACCGCGGTGTTCGGCCTCTGCGCCGCCTGCGCCGCCGCGGCGGACGCGTCCGGGCACGCGCCGACAGTGGAGCGGACGCCGCGATGACGCAGGGCCTGCCGCCGACGCTGGCGATCTTCCCGCTGCCCAATGCGGTGCTGTTTCCCGGCGTGCCGCTGCCGCTGCACATCTTCGAGCCGCGCTACCGCGAGATGGTGCGCGACGTCGAGCGCAGCGAGGAGAAGCTGATCGGCATGGTGCTGCTGCGCGGCGAGTGGCGGCGCGAGTACTACGGCCGGCCGGACATCTACGCGGTCGGTTGTGCCGGCCGCATGGTCAGCGTCGAGCCGCTCGCCGACGGGCGCTACAACATCCTGCTGCAGGGCGTGCGCGAGTTCACCGTCCGCGGCGAGCAGACGGGACGCAGCTACCGGATCGCCGAGGTCGAGTGGCGTGCGACCGCACCCGCCACCGTGCCGCGCGAGCTGCGCACCCGCATCCATGCCCTGATGCACCGCTTCCTCGAGGAGCGGGAGCCGACGCTGGTCAACCGGCTGCTCGCCGACGGCTCGATGAGCGACGAGCTGCTGATCAACTTCCTCTGCTACGCCCTCGAGTTCTCGCCGATGGAGAAGCAGGCGCTGCTCGAGGCGTCGTGCCTCGCCGACCGCGGCCGCCGGCTGTGCGACGTCGTCCAGTTCGCCCTCGAGGCCCGCCAGCGCGGCGGCGAGCACGACAAGTGGCAGCACTGACCGCGGCCCCGCCTTGATCTGCCGGACCGTGCGACGTAGCTAAAACAGACTCTCAACGTGAGGCCGCACAGGCGCAAACGACGTGCACCAGGCGCGCGGCACCTGTGGCGTTTTCGCGGCTTCGGGTTGCAGGCGAAAGGCACTGATGAAGAGACGTGAACCGCTGACGTTCTGGGAACGTACCTATCTGCCGCAGATCGTCGAAGGGTTGATGGTCACGTTCTACCGCTTCTTCCGCAACCTGTCGCTGCACGGCCTGCACGTGGTCGGGCTCGCGAAGGACACGCCCGCGGCGGTGACCACGCAGTGGCCGGACGAGATCAAGCACTATCCGGACAATTACCGGGGCAGCCACCGCCTGACGCTCAAGGAGGACGGCTCCGTGCGCTGCACGGCGTGCTTCCTGTGCGCCACCGCCTGTCCGGCGAACTGCATCTACATCGAGGCCGGCGAGCACCCCGACGCACACGTCGAGAAGTTCCCGCTGCGCTACGAGATCGACACGCTGCGCTGCATCTACTGCGGCCTGTGCGTCGAGGCGTGCCCCTGTGACGCGATCCGCATGGACACCTACGTGCATCCGCGCATCTGGGGCTACTCGCGCAAGGACTTCATCGAGACCAAGGACATTTTCATCCACCGCTCGAAGGTGCTGGCCGAGCGCGGCCGCGACGGCCTGATCGAGGAGATGGTGGAGGATTACCGCAAGCTCGACGCGGGCGAAGCGGTGCCGGCGCCGCGCTGACCGCGCCGCGCACAGCGCCCCCGGGGGGAGACGGCATGAGCAAGACGTTCCGCGATCTGATGGCCGAGTCCCGGCAGATCGTGCCGGAGTGGACGCCCGACGAGGTCCGCCAGCGCCTGTCGAATGGCGGCGGATATCGCCTGATCGACGTACGCGAGAAGGAGGAGTACCGCGAGGGCCACCTGCCCGGCGCGGTGTCGGTGCCGCGCGGCTTCCTCGACATGCGCATCGAGGAGGTCGTCCCCGACAAGGACGAACCGATCGTCCTCTACTGCGCCGGCGGAACGCGCTCGCTCCTCGCCGGGCGCACGTTGCGCGAGCTCGGCTACACGAACGTGGTGTCGATGTCGGGCGGCTTCGGCGGCTGGAAGGGCGCCGGCCATCCGTGGGAGGCCGACCGCCAGTTCACCGGCGATCAGCTCACCCGCTACAGCCGTCACTTCCTGCTGCCCGAGGTCGGCGAGGCGGGGCAGGCGAAGCTCCTCGATGCGCGCGTCCTGCTGATCGGTGCCGGCGGGCTCGGCTCGCCGAGCGCGTTCTATCTCGCCGCCGCCGGCGTCGGGACGATCGGCATCGTCGATATGGACGTCGTCGACATCAGCAACCTGCAGCGCCAGATCCTGCACACCAACGACCGGGTCGGCGTGCCGAAGGTCGAGTCGGCGCAGAAGACGATCAACGCGCTCAATCCCGACGTGAAGGTGATCGGCTACCAGGAACGGGTCACGTCCGAGAACATCATGGACCTGATCCGCGACTACGACGTGATCGTCGACGGCTGCGACAACTTCCCGACCCGGTATCTCGTCAACGACGCGTGCTTCATCGCCGGCAAGCCGAACGTGCACGGCAGCATCTTCCAGTTCGAGGGACAGGCGACCGTGTTCCACCCCGGCAAGGGCCCGTGCTACCGCTGCCTGTTCCCCGAGCCGCCGCCGCCGGGTGCCGCGCCGAGCTGCCAGGAAGCCGGCGTGCTCGGCGTGCTGCCGGGGCTCGTCGGCTGCGTCCAGGCGCTCGAAACGATGAAGCTCATCCTCGGCGCCGGGAAGCCGCTCATCGGACGGATGATCTACTTCGATACGCTCAGCATGGAGCTGCGCATCCACAAGCTGCGCAGGGACCCCGCGTGTCCGCTGTGCGGCGAGCGCCCGACGATCACCGAGCTGATCGATTACGAGGAGTTCTGCGGCCTGCGCGCCCCCGGTGGCGGCGCCGCCGCGCATGCGTGAGCGGGCCGTCGGTGATCGCGCCAGCGCCGCCGCGGCGATGGCGGGTGCGGCGCGCCGGGCACACGTTGACCCGCGGGGCGGGTTTGATAGCACAGCGCCGGTTCTCGACATGGCAGCAATCGCGGAAGGCAGACGGTCGATGCGCGTCCAGGTGCGATTGTTCGCCACGCGGCGCACGGCCTTCCCGGCGGGACACCCCGGCGCCACGCTGACCGTCGCGCTCGAGCGGGACGCCACCGCGGCCGACCCGACCGCGCGGCTCGGCAGCCCCGCCGCGCAGGCGCGGCTGCTGGTTCTCGGCGGCGCGCTGGTCCCGTTCGCGACCCCGCTCGCGGACGGACAGGAGATCAACGGTTTTCCGCCCCTCGCCGGAGGGGCCTGATGCGTCGAACGCTCGGGGGGGAGTGGGCGCGATGGAGCAGGCGATGAGCACGACGAACCGCATCACCGCGGAGCGGCTGGATCAGTTGCGCGCCCGGGCGGCGCGCCTGCGCGTGCACTCGCTGCGCGCCACGGCAGCGGCCGGATCCGGCCATCCGACGTCGTGCCTGTCGGCCGCCGATCTCGTGGCGGCGCTGTTTTTCGACGTCATGCGCTACGACCCGACCGATCCGGGGAATCCCGCCTGCGATCGCTTCGTGCTGTCGAAGGGCCACGCGGCCCCGCTGCTCTACGCTGCGTGGGCGGAGGCGGGCGCGTTTCCGGTCGAGCAGCTCGAGACGCTGCGGCGCATCGACAGCGAGCTCGAAGGCCACCCGACGCCGCATTTCGTCGGCACGGTCGCCGCGACCGGCTCGCTCGGCCAGGGATTGTCGGTCGGGCTCGGCGTCGCCTGGTACGCCAGGCGCCTCGCGCGCAGCGATCAGCGCGTCTACGTCCTCTGCGGCGACGGCGAGGTCGCCGAGGGCTCGGTGTGGGAAGCCGCCGCGCTCGCCGCCCACGAGCAGCTCGACAACCTGGTCGCGATCATCGACGTCAACGCGCTCGGCCAGAGTCAGCGCACGATGTACGGCTTCGATGTCGAGAGCTACGCGGCGCGCTTCGGCGCCTTCGGCTGGCATCCGATCGTCATCGACGGCCACGACATGGAGGCGATCGTCACCGCGTTCGAGGAAGCCGCCGGCGTGCGCGGCAAGCCGGTCGCCATCGTCGCGCGCACGAAGAAGGGACAGGGCGTGTCGGCGCTCGCCGACCAGGACAACTGGCACGGCAAGCCGATGAAGCCCGGTGCCGATCTCGAGCGCGCCATCGCCGAGGTGCAGGCCGCGGCGCCGGACGTCACGCTGCGTCCGGTGCCGACGCGCGGCGCGCCGCGGCCGGCGGCGGGCGCGCCCGCCCGCGCGCCGATGGCGGCGCCGGCGTATGCGCTCGGCGACCTCGTCGCGACACGCGAGGCGTACGGCACCGCGCTGGCGAAGCTCGGCAGCGTCGACCCGCTGGTGACCGTGCTCGACGCCGACACGAAGAACTCGACCTTCGCCGAGCGTTTCCTGCAGGCGCACCCCGATCGCTATCTCGAGGCGTACATCGCCGAGCAGAACATGGTCGGCACCGCCGTCGGCCTCTCGGCCTCGGGGCGGACCCCATTCGTCTCGAGCTTCGCCTGCTTCCTCACCCGCGCCTTCGACCAGATCCGCATGGCGGCGATCTCGCGCGCCACCCTGAAGCTCGCCGGCTCGCACTGCGGCGTGTCGATCGGCGAGGACGGCCCGTCGCAGATGGGCCTCGAGGATCTCGCGATGATGCGCGCGGTGCCGACCGCGACGGTGCTGTATCCCGCCGACGCCGTGGCGACCGAACGCCTCGTCGAGGCCGTCGCCGCCGAACCGGGTATCCACTATCTGCGCCTGTCGCGGCCGAAGACGCCGGTGCTCTACGGGCCCGACGAGGACTTCCCGATCGGCGGCTCAAAGGTGCTGCGCCAGAGCGACGCCGACCGCCTCACCCTCGTCGCCGCCGGCGTGACGCTGATCGAGGCGCTCGCCGCGCACGACCTGCTGGCGAAAGAAGGCGTCGCCGTGTGCGTCGTCGACGCCTACTCGGTGAAGCCGATCGACGTCGACGGCCTGCGCGAGGCGGCACGCGCCAGCGGCGGCCGCGTCGTGGTCGTCGAGGATCACTACGCCGAGGGCGGCCTCGGCGACGCCGTCCTCGCCGCGCTCGGCGGCGAGCCGGGCCTCGCGGTGACGAAGATCGCCGTCACCGACGTGCCGCGCTCCGGCAAGCCCGAGGAGCTCCTGCGTCTCTTCGGCCTCGACGCCGCCTCGATCGCCGCGAAGGTCCGCACCCTGATCTGAGCGGCTGCTCAACGCGAAGGCGCGAAGCCGCGAAGTCTGCCGCTCGATTCGATGTGACGGATCGATTCGACTTCGTGAACTCTCCGCCTCTGTGGCTGATCGGTCCTGACGTGCCACTCAGCGCGGCGGCGCCCACTCCAGTTCGGCGCGATCCCAGTGGGCCGCATTTGCTGCCGCCTCGTACGTCGACTGGGCGAACGCCAGCAGCGCCTCATCCGGATTCGGCGCGCTGCGCACGGCGTCGTACGGCAGCACGAACTCGCGCAGGTCGGGATGGTAGAACGCCGCGGCGGGTTGCACCGGCGCTGCGTTGAATCCGTCCGGCTCGGGATAGGCGTAGGAGTAGTACGCCGGGTAGTCGATCGGCCCGCTGCCCGGCCAGAAGCCCAGGCTGCTCACCTCGTGCGAGTACGCCTCGCGTGCGACGGCGTCGGGGAGGTGCGGCACGCCGCCCGGATGGGCCGGCGCGCGGCGGCCGGAGAAGCGGGTCACGGCGAGATCGAAGCTGCCCCAGAAGAAATGCACGGGGCTCGACTTGCCGATGAAGCGGGCGCGGAACACGTTCAGCACCCGGTCGGATTGCAGCAGGACGCGCCAGAAGCGCTGGGCGTAGTCCGGGTCGTAGGCCGCGTGCTGCTCGTCCCGGTCGAGCGGGATCGCGTCGGCGATCTCGTTCGGCATGGTGTGCAGCCGCGGCGCAAGTCCGAGCGCGTGCAGCCGGTCGAGCACCTCGCGGTAGAAATCGGCGACCGACCGCGGCCGCAGCGCGACCCGTTCGACGGCGCCGGCGCTCGACTGCAGCAGCAGGCAGTGATCGAGGAAATCGAAATCGAGCTGGTACGCGCGGCCGCCGTCGTAGATCGGCCGGCTGCTCAGCCCGCGCGCGGTGACGCGCAGCGTGATGCCCCAGGAGTGGTTGACCCAGGGCGCGTACGCCAGCCGCACCTTGCCGACGATCTGCGTCCACAGATGCAGCGTCGCACACGTGTCGCGCCACGCCTCGAGCGGCAGGGCAGGCCACTGCTCAGCGGTGTCGGGTGTCGTCATCATCACCTCGTCGGGGACTGCTGCGACACTGCTCCTGCCGGCGACGCGCGTCTACCCCCGCCGTCGCGGCGATGATGCCGTTCCGCAACGCGAAGCCGCGAAGACGCGAAGCACCGGCTGGACTCCGCGCGCCTTCGCGTTCCGAGCGCGGCGGCGGCAGGGATCAGCTGACCGCTGACGGCTGAGCGCTGACCGCTCCCGTACGCCGATACGCGGCGCGATAGAGCACGCCGCCGCGCTGCAGGGCCTTGCGCGCGAAGTTCGTCTCGTGGCGCTCGAGCTCGCCGACGCTGACGCGCGCGAGCCCGGGCGTCGCGTCGAGGATGCGCAGCCCGAGTGCGAAGGTGTCGGCGACGTCGGTGAGGAACTCGACCTCGGCGTCGGGTGCGAGCACGTGCGCGATCGCGCGGCCGAGCGCTGGCGTCCAGACGCGCCGCTTGAAGTGGCGGCGCTTCCACCACGGGTCGGGGAATTGGATGTAGACCGCGGCGGCGGAGCCCGCCGGCAGCAGCGGCAGCAGGCAGCCGGCGTCGGCCCACACGACGCGGGCGTTCGCGATGCCGGCCTCCGCGAGTGTGCGCTCGATGGCCGCGGTGCGGGCCGCCGAGCGCTCGACGGCGTAGAAGTTCCACGCCGGCCGCTCGGCGGCGATGGCGCACAGGAACTCGCCGCGGCCGGGGCCGATCTCGATCGCCACCCGCCGGTAGTTGCCGAACAGGCGCCGCCAGCAGTCCACCGGCAGCACCGCTCGCGCGTCAGGCACGCAGCCGTCCTCCATCGACCGGCAGCACGACGCCGGTGACGTAGTCGGCGCGGGCGAGGTAGCAGACCGCCTGCGCGATGTCGTCGGCGCTGCCCGCCCGACGCAGCAGCGTGCGCGCGACTTCGCGGCGGGCGGCGGCCGGCGGGAAGCCGGGCGGGAAGAGCACCGGACCAGGGGCGATGACGTTGACGCGCACCGCCGGCGCGAGCGCGCGTGCGAGCGCGATCGCGAGCGCGACGACGCCGCGCTTCGCGGTGCAGTACGGCACGTAGTCGGCCCACGGCTCGAGGGCGGCGACGTCACCGAGCGCGACGATGCAGCCGCCGCCCTGACGGCGCATCAGCGGTCCGAGGCGCAGGGCCGGCACGAGGAACGTGGCGAAATTGAGGCGCTGCATGTCGTCCCAGTCGCCCGGCGTCGCCGCAGCGAGCGGCGTGCGGCGGAAGACGCCGGCGTTGGCCACCCAGAGATCGATGCGCCCGAAGCGGCGCCGCACGCGGGTGATCGCCGCCGTCATCTGGCGGCCATCGGCGGCATCGGCGCGCAGCGCCAGCGCCCGCACGCCGCGCTGTTCGAGCTCGCGTTGGGTGGCGGCCGCGGCGTCGCGCGACGACCAGTACGTGAACGCGACGTGGGCGCCGGCCTCGGCGAGCGCCAGGCCGATCGCGCGCCCGAGGCGGTGCGCGCCGCCGGTGATCAGCGCCGTCGCGCCGCGCAGCTCCATCGTCCGGCACCTCCGGCCGGTGCGCCGCTCACTGCGGCGCCGGCGCCGGCTCGAGAGCTGGTGCCGGTGGCGGCGCGGCGGGCGGTGCCGCCGCGGCCGCGACGGCGCCCGCATCGCCGTGCAGGCGGAGCTGGCGCAGATGCCGTTGCAGCGCGTCGAGCTCGCCGAGCGGTTGCGAGATGCGCGAGCCGAGCGGCCGGTCGGCATCGTGCTTCACCGCACCGGCCGAGGCGGCGGTCACCGACCCGCCGTGCGGCGCGGTGCGCGGCTGCGTCATCGGCCCGCGCGACAGCGAGGAGACCGGGCCGCTGCGCATGCTGCGCGTCCAGCGGTCGCGTACCGGCCCGCCGCCGTGCACCGGTGCACTCATCTCGCCGATCGTGCCGAGGCCGTCGCGCACCGGCCGGCTGCCGGCGCTGACCGGCACGCTCACCGGACCGAGCGGGCCGACGTGCTCGCTGATCGCGCCGGAGCCCGGATCGCGGACCTGCGCCGGCACGCCCGCCGCCGCCAGCAGCAGGATGCCGCCGGCGAGCGCCGCGCGCAGCAGAACCGGAGCGGGGACCGCGACCGGCATCACGCGCTCAGCGGCAGACACCCGTGGCGCATGCCGTGGCCTCGACCGCCTTGCCGACGCGCATGGCGACGTTCTTGTCGAGCGCCTCGGGAATGATGCGCTCCGGCGTCGGCTCGATGACGTAGGCGGCGAGCGCCTCGGCGGCGGCGATCTTCATCGCCTCGTTCACCACCGTCGCCTTGGCATCGAGCGCGCCGCGGAACACGCCCGGGAACGCGAGCACGTTGTTGATCTGGTTCGGGAAGTCGCTGCGGCCGGTGCCGATCACCGCCGCACCGGCGTCGCGCGCCGCCTCGGGCATGATCTCGGGAACCGGGTTGGCCATGGCGAGGATGATCGGGTGCGGCTTCATGCTGCGCACCATCTCCGGCGTCACGGTGTTGCCCTGCGAGAGCCCGATGAAGATGTCGGCGCCCTTCAGCGCCTCGGCGAGCCCACCGGAGCGGTTGTGCGTGTTCGTGCGCGCCGCAATCTCCTTCTTGTGCGCGTTCAGGTCGGGGCGGGTGCGATCGAGGATGCCCTTCGAGTCGCACATGATCACGTCACCCGGCTTCGGCGCCTTGCCGAGCGTGCCGTAGCTCAGGATCAGCCGGCAGCAGGCGATCGCCGAGGCGCCGCTGCCGTTGAACACGATCGTGCACTCGTCGAGGCGCTTGCCGGCGACCTTGAGCGCGTTGATCAGCGCCGCGAGCACGACGATCGCCGTACCGTGCTGGTCGTCGTGGAAGACCGGGATGCCGAGGTTCTGCAGGCGATCCTCGACGTCGAAGCAGCGCGGCGCGGAGATGTCCTCGAGGTTGATGCCGCCGAACACCGGCGCGATCAGGCGCACGGTGCGCACGATCTCGTCGACGTCCTGCGTCGCGAGGCAGATCGGAAACGCGTCGACGTCCGCGAACTCCTTGAACAGGACCGCCTTGCCCTCCATGACCGGGATCGCCGCCTCGGGGCCGAGATTGCCGATGCCGAGGATCGCCGAGCCGTCGGATACCACCGCAACGGTGTTGTGCTTGAGCGTCAGGTCGAAGACGCGCTCGGGCGCGGCGGCGATCTCGTGGCACACCTGCGCCACGCCGGGGGTGTACGCGAGGCTGAGGTCCTTGCGGCTGTTCAGGCCGACCTTGCTCGCGACGGCGAGCTTGCCGTGCAGCTGGGCGTGGAGTTCAACGGATTCCTTGTCGAGTTCGGTCATGCGGTTGCGAGCCTCTATCGGGGGCGCGAGCGGGGTAGGGTGGGGCGGAGGAGACGAAAATGCGAACGGGGCGCGTCCGCCGGACGCGCCCCGTGATCACGGCGTCAGGCGCCGACGACGAAGCAGACGCTGGTCGTGCCGCTGCCGCCGATGTTGAGCGTCGCGACCCGCTTCGCGCCCTCGACCTGGTAGTCGCCGGCGGCGCCGGTGACCTGCTTCCAGGCGTCGAGCACCTGACGGCAGCCGGTCGCGCCGACCGGATGCCCGGCGCCGATCAAACCGCCGCTCGGGTTGATTGGCAGCTTGCCGCCGAGCTCGATCGTCCCGTCCTCGATCGCCTTCCACGCCTCGCCGGGCTGGGTGAGGCCGAAATGGTCGATTGCCATGTACTCCGAGGTGGTGAAGCAGTCGTGCGTCTCGATCGCCTGCACGCCCCAGCAGTCGGCGACGCCGGCACGGCGGAACGCATCGAGAATCGCCGAGCGCGTGTGCGGCAGGACGTACGGGTTGTCGCGGCTCTCGGCGACCTTGGTGCCGAACTCGATCGGCGCCGTGCGGTGGCCCCAGCCGAGCAGCTTCGGGATCGAGTCGAGCGCGATGCCGCGCTTCGCGGCGTACGCCGTGGCGGCCTTTTCGGAGGCGAGGAACAGCGCCACGCAGCCGTCGGTGACCTGCGAGCAGTCGGAGATCTTGATGCGCCCGCCGATCACGCTGTTGAACTTGTCGTTCGCGTTCGCGTGCTCCTCGGTCATGTACCAGTTGCGCGTCTGCGCGAGCGGATTGCGCTTGGCGTTCGAGTAATTGACCGCGGAGATGTGCGCGAGGTGCTCGTCCTTGAGGCCGAAGCGCTTGTCGTACTCGTCGCCCAGTCGCCCGAACAGCTTCGGGAACGGGAACTCGATGCCCTTCGCCTCGCGGTCGTACCACGCCGCGGTGCCGAGGAAGTCGCCGCCGCGCTTCGGGTCGACGGTCTTCATCTGCTCGACGCCGACGACCATCGCGAGATCGTAGCGGCCGGCCTCGATCTCCGCCGACGCGGCGAGCAGGGCGATCGATCCGGAGGCGCAGGCCGCCTCGTGACGCGCCGTCGGCAGGCCGGAGAATGCCGGGTCGACATCGAGCAGGAACGCACCGAGGTGGCCCTGCATCGCATAGAGCTCGGCGGCGAAGTTGCCGACGTGGCCGACCTCGATCTCGCCCGGCTCGAGACCGGTGGCCTCGAGGCCACCGAGCACGCCCTCGCGGATCATCGCGACGATGTGCTTGCTCTCCTTCGTCCAGTTGCGCGCGAAATCGGTCTGATACCCGCCCAGCACGTAGATTGGCGCTGCCATCGTGTCTCCCTTCCCGTGCGGGGGTCTGCAGGCCGCCCGCCCACGGGCTCCGAACCTAGCACCCGGTTTTACGCCGGCGCAAGAATGGTGAATCGGTGTTCATGCCGCGAAGAAGCGGCCCACATTGACTCCCGGCACGGTGAACAGGCGCTGGCCGGGCTTCGCCTTCGCGAGGACCCCCGGCACCGGCAGCTTCGCCTTCTCGAGCGCGGCGATCGTCTCGCGCAGGCCCATGACGTCGACGAGCACGGTGGGCGGCGCCCAGTTGAAGCCGAAGCCCATGATCTTGTCCATGTCGCTCGGCTCGCGCACGACCTCGTTGTCGCCGACGCGGTTGAGCGCGTAGCTGACGTAGCCGAGCACGACCTTGCGGGCGAGCTCGGCCTCGGGACCGGTGGCGGCGAGGAAGATGCGGAACGCCTCCTGGTAGCGGCCGACGCGATGCAGCTCGCGCATCTGCTCGACGAACGCGACCGGCGGGACCGTCACGTCGGCCGGGGCGCGGTACGCGCCGCTCTTCGGATCGAGCACGAGGGAGAGCGTCTTGCCGTCCGCCTTCGTGCGCCGGTAGAAGCCGCCGCGCTCCGGCGTCTTGTTGCCGAGATGGCCTTCCTCGATCAGCTCGGCGACGTAGGTCGGCAGCTGGAACGCGGCGTGCGCCTCGTCCTTCGTGTTGGCGTGCACGTTGTCGACGATCGCGCGGTGCACGTCCCAGCCGACGAGGTCGATCGTGGCGAGCGGCGCCATGGCGCGACCGGTGTACGGGCCGATGAGGTAGTCGATGCGCGCCACCCCGTGCTCGCTGGCGAGCTGCGCGCACTCGTTCAGGACCTTGAAGCCGACGCGGTTGCCGGCGAACGCGGGCAGGTCGCGGCACAGCGTGACCACCCGGCCGAAGCGGCGCTCGAGCATCTCGATCATGGCCGGCACGAGATTCGGATCGGTTTCGGCGTGCGGGATGACCTCGGTGCCGACGATGACGCTCGGCGGGTTGAACAGGTGCACGCCGAGGAAGTGACGGCGGAAGCTGTCGGAGCGGCCCGCGGCCATGCCGGTGATCGACAGCCCGGAGGACACGGTGGCGACGATCGAATCGGGGCGGCGCACCTTGTCGACGCGCTCGAAGAACGCCTTCTTGATCTCCATGTCCTCGGCGAGTGCCTCGAAGATCAGGTCGGCCTTGCCGACCGTCTCGTCGAAGTCGTCGTCGTAGGTGCCCACCGACATGCGATTGCCGATGGTCAGCGACTTCGCCATGTTCTGCGCGCCGATCAGCCCCTCGCGGGCCTTTTCGGTCGAGCGCGCGAGGAGTACGACATCGCAGCCGCCGGCGGCGAACACTTCGGCGCTTCCCGCGCCCATGGTGCCGTTGGCACCGAGAACCACGACTCGCTGAATGTCGACCATCGGGCGCCCGCTCCTCTGCTGTCTCTTATGGGGGTGATGTTCCGAACGAAAACTCAGGGTGCGTGACACATGTGACGGGGCACTGCAAGCCACTGCTCCGCCACGCAATCGACAAAGGGCGCCTGCTTCCAACGGCAATCTGGAGGGCGCCGGTCCGTCGGCGCCGGTTGGGTTGGGGCACCGCGGCTCGGTTCAACAGGCGCCGAGGGACCGGCGCCCTCCAGGGGAGTGCCACGCGCCGGCGTGTGTACTGCACGCGTCAGTGCGCGCCGACGCGCGGCAGGACGCGCAGCAGCCACGCCGGTGCCCACCAGTTCCAGTCGCCGAGCAGGCGCATGGTGGCCGGGACGATCAGCACGCGGACCAGCGTCGCGTCGAGGGCGACGGCGAGCGCGAGGGCGATACCGAGCGCCTTGACGACGACGACGGTGGCGAGCGCGAAGGCGCCGAAGACGATGACCATGATCGCCGCCGCGCTGGTCACCAGCCGCCCGGTGCGCTCGAGCCCTTCGGCGACCGCCCACGTGTTGTCGCGTCGCCGCAGGTACTCCTCGCGCATGCGCGAGAGCATCAGCACCTGGTAGTCCATCGACAGCCCGAACACCGCGCAGAACAGCAGCGTCGGCACGGTCGGATCGATCGGCGCCGCCTCGAACTGCAGCAGCCCGGCGAGGTGGCCGTCCTGGAAGATCCACACCAGCGCGCCGAACGAGGCGGTGATCGAGAGGAAGTTCATGATCACGGCCTTCAGCGGCAGCAGGACCGAGCGCAGCAGCAGCAGCAGCGCGAGGTAGGTGACGAGGATGATGAAGATGATGGCGCGCGGCGCGCGGGTGAGGGTGAAGTCGCTGATGTCGAGGTCGTGCGCGGTGGCGCCGGTGACCATGATCCGGCCATCGGCGACGCGCGGGTCGGCGCGGATGGTGCGCACCACCGAGCGCGCCAGATCGCTCGCCGGCGGCGCATCGACGAGCAGCGTCAGCAGCGCGATGGTGTCGCTGGCGATCATCGCGCGCGTGCGCCGCGCATCGGCCGGCAGCCAGTCGTCGGGCATCTCGGCATCGGCGACGAAGAAGTCGCGCGTCAGCCGCGCGTCGCTGTCGACCGCGCCCTCGAAGCGCACGACGCCCGGCCACGTCAGGGCGCGCTGGCCGAGGTCGTAGAGCGCCCCGATCCGGTCGGGCGTGAACGCCGGCGCGTCGGGGAACTGCGCGACGAGCTGGATGCGCGTGCGCGTCTGGTCGGGGAAGGCGACGCGCAGCCGCTCGTAGGTGTCGCGCGCCGGGATGCCGCGCGGCAGCGTGTGCACGTCGGCTGCGGCCATCGTCAGCCGCGTGAACGGGAGGCCGAGGGTGATGACGGCGGCAAGCGTCGGCAACAGCACCAGCACCGGGCGGCGCATCACCCAGGTGGCGATGCGGTGCCAGAGGCCGTCGCTTGCGACCAGGCGCGGCAGCCGCAGCCGGCCGGCGTCGATGTGCGGGCCGAGGACGACGAGCATGGCGGGCAGGAAGGTGAGCGCCGCAAGCACGGCCAGCGCGACGACGATCGCGGCGGCGAGTCCCATGCTGAGCAGGAACGAGCCGTGGAAGAAGAGCAGGCTGCCGAGGCCGATCGCGACGGCGATGCCGGAAAACACCACCGCGCGCCCGGTGGTGTCCATCGCCGTGCGCAGCGCCGCGCCGAACGTGGCGCCGGCGGCGAGCTCGTCGCGGTAGCGGCTGACGATGAAGAGCGAATAGTCGATCGCCACCCCGAGGCCGATCAGCGAGGCGATGTTCACCGCGTACACCGCCATGTCCATCACGTGCGAGAGCGCGGTGATGATGGCGATGCCGGTGATCACGGCGAGGACGCCGATGCCGACCGACAGCGCCGCGGCGGCGGCCGAGCGGAAGACGACGAGCAGGACGAAGAGCGCGAGCGGCAGGCTGATCAGCTCGGCGCGCAGCAGATCGCGCGCGTTCGCCTCGTTGAGGTCGTGGCGGAAGGGGAGGTTGCCGGTGAAGCCGATCGTGAACGCGTCCGACCGCACGGCGTCGCGCAGCTCCGGGTAGTGGTGCGCCGCGGTCGAGAAGTCGTCGCGCAAACCGACGACGGCGATCGCGCTGCGCGCGCCCGGCGCGCGCAGCCGTTCGGCGACCAGCGGCGGCGCGTCGTCGGGCGCGAGCACCGAACGCACGCGCGGGTCGGCGCGCAGCGGCGCGAGCGCCGCGCCGAGCGCGGCGGCGAACTCGGGCGTGCCAGGCGCGAGCGTGTGCGCCTCGAAGAGGATGAGAAACGAGGAATCGCCCGGATAGTCGAGCTCGCGCTCGATGAGCCGCTGCGCGGTGTCGGACTCGATGCCCTCGGTGGTGCCGGCGCTCAGCCGGCCGCCGGCGAGCAGCACCGCGCCCGCGCCGGCGAGCACCGCGCCGCACAGCGCGAGGATCAGCCACGGGCGCCGCAGCGCAAGGTCGGCAAGCCGCAGCAGCACGGGCGGCTTTCTACCAGAACGACACCGATGGCCACAGATCCCCCCGCCCACCTCCCCGATGCACACGGATCCGCCCCGCCAATCGAGAAGATCTGTGTGGCGGTGGGGAGGAGGGGCGGCGGGGATCCGTGGCCCTCTGTGTTCATCTGTGTTTCGCCGTTGTCCTGTTCATCCGTGTCCCGTTGTTGATGGTCCTCGGGGCAGCGGATATGTCACGCGCATGGCGCAGCGCGACAATCCCTGGCTGATGCGGACCTACGCGGGGCATTCGAACCCGCATGCGGCGAACGAGCTGTACCGGAAGAATCTCGCCAAGGGGCAGACCGGGCTGAGCGTCGCGTTCGATCTGCCGACGCAGACCGGCTACGACTCCGACGATCCGATGGCGGTCGGCGAGGTCGGCAAGGTCGGCGTGCCGATCTCGCACATCGCCGACATGGAGGCGCTCTTCGCCGGCATCCCGCTGGGGAAGATGAACACCTCGATGACGATCAACGCGACGGCCGCCTGGCTGCTCGCGCTCTACGTCGCCACGGCCGAGCGCCAGGGCGCCGATCCGAAGACGCTGCGCGGCACGACGCAGAACGACATCATCAAGGAGTTCCTGTCGCGCGGCACGTACGCGTTCCCGCCCGAGCCGTCGCTGCGCCTGACCACCGACGTCATCGAGTACACGGTGCGCGAGATCCCGGCGTGGAACCCGATGAACCTGTGCAGCTACCACCTGCAGGAGGCCGGGGCGACGCCGGTGCAGGAGATCGCGTTCACGCTCGCCAACGCCTGGGCGATCCTCGACCGCGTCCGCCAGCGCCCCGGCGTCTCGATCCCCGACGTCGTCGGCCAGCTGTCGTTCTTCGTCAACGCCGGCATCCGCTTCATCGAGGAGATCTGCAAGCTGAAGGCGTTCGCGCGCCTGTGGGACCGCCTGACCGCCGAGCGCTACGGCGTGACCGACGCGCGCAAGCGGCGCTTCCGCTACGGCGTGCAGGTCAACTCGCTCGGCCTCACCGCGCAGCAGCCGGAGAACAACGTGCAGCGCATCGTGCTCGAGGCGCTCGCCGTCACGCTGTCGAAGGAGGCGCGCGCGCGCTCGATCCAGCTACCGGCGTGGAACGAGGCGCTCGGCCTGCCGCGCCCGTGGGATCAGCAGTGGTCGCTGCGCATCCAGCAGGTGATGGCGTTCGAGACCGACATCCTCGAGTACGACCGCGACATCTTCGAGGGGGCGGTGGTGATCGAGGAGAAGGTCGCGGAGCTGATGGCCGGCGCCGAGGCGGAGCTGGCGCGCATCGACGCGCTCGGCGGTGCGGCGCAGGCACTCGAGGCGATGAAGCAGGCGCTCGTCGCCTCGCACGCCGAGCGCCAGCGGCGCATCGAGGCGAAGGAGCTGCTGGTGGTCGGCGTCAATGCCTACACCGAGCACGAGCCGTCGCCGCTCACCGCCGGCGGGCTCGACAGCATCCTGACCGTCGACGCGGCGAACGAGCGCGAGCAGATCGAGCGCCTGCGCGCCTTCCGCGCCCAGCGCAACGCGCGCGAGGTCGAGGCGGCGCTCGCGGCGCTGCGCGACGCGGCGCAGAGCGGCGCGAACATCATGCCGGTCTCGATCCGCGCCGCGCAGGCGGGCGTGACCACCGGCGAGTGGGCAGGCACGCTGCGCGCCGTGTTCGGCGAGTTCCGCGCCCCGACCGGGCTGCAGGGCGTCGGTGCCCCGCCGGCGAGCGAACCGCTCGCGCAGCTGCGCGCGCGCACCGCCGAGGTCGCCGCCCAGGTCGGACACCCGCTGCGCCTGCTGGTCGGCAAGCCCGGACTCGACGGCCACTCGAACGGCGCCGAGCAGGTCGCCGTGCGCGCCAAGGACGCCGGCTTCGAGGTGATCTACCAGGGCATCCGGCTGACGCCGGAGCAGATCGTCGCCTCGGCGCTCGAGGAGGACGTCGACGCGATCGGCCTCTCGATCCACTCCGGCTCGCACATGACGCTCGTGCCGCGCACCCTCGAGCTCCTGCGGGAGAAGGGCGGCGCCGTGCCGGTGGTGGTCGGCGGCATCATCCCCGACGCCGACCGCACGACGCTGCAGGCACTCGGCGTCGCGCGCGTCTGGACGCCGGGCGAGGCGACGCTGACCGACATCATCGCCGACCTGGTCGAGCTCATCGCCGCCGCGCACGCGCGCGC
>CBFGUK010000015.1:0-46281 GCA_965651925.1 uncultured bacterium
CGGCTGGAAGCGCTTCGGCGGCGAGATGATGTCGTAGAGGATGCCGTCGATGCGGAAGCGGACGGTGAGATCGCGCTCGAACGGCTCGATGTGGATGTCGCTGGCGCGGTCCTTCACCGCCTGGAAGAGCACCGAGTTGACGAGGCGGATGATCGGCGCCTCTTCGTCGGCGTCGAGCAGGTCCTGCGTCTCCTCGAAGTCGGTCGCCATCATCTCGAGGCGGTCCTCGTCGAGGCCCTCCATGAGATCGGTGGCGGTGTTCGAGGCGGCGTCGTAGATGCGGTTGATCGCGTCGACGATCACCGGGCCGGGCGCGACGACGACGCGGATCGGCCGGTGGAGCAGCAGGCGGACGTCGTCGAGCGGGCCGAGCTGGCTCGGGTCGGCGGTGGCGACGACGATCGCGTCGCCGGCCTTCTGCACCGGCAGGAGCTGGTAGCGCTTGGCGAAGTTGATCGGCAGCTTCGTCACGCACTCGGCGGCGGTGCCGTCGTCGGGCAGCTGCTCGATGTATGGCAGGCCGAAGTGGCTCGCCATGGCCCGCGCCCAGGCCTGGCCGTCGATCGCGCCCATCTCCTGGAGGACGTCGCCGAGGCGCTTGCCGTCGCGCTGGCGCTCGCGCGCCTTTTCGATGATGGCTTCGGAGACCGCCCCCTGTTCGATCAGGCAGGCTTCGAGTGACTTGGCCGCTACTGCCATGCGTCCGTCAGTGTAGCGCAGTCCACGCGGTCGCGTTAGCGGAGGTTGCGTCCTCCTCGAACGTGCGCCAGTGCAGGTAGTCGCCCTTTACGGCGTCGACCGGCAGGCCCTCGGGATAGACGAGGAGTGCCTCCTGGGCGGTCGGATACGCTTCGAGGACGCGGTAGTAGCCCTCGTAGCGGTCGCTGGCAAAGCGGTACTGCCCGCCGGGCTGGAACAGCGTCGTCAGCGCCGAGTCGGCCGGCAGCTCGACGGCGATCAGCCCGCTGCTCGACTGCAGGCCGGGCGGCGGCGTGCCCATCTCGGCGAACGCGGCGAGCAGCACGTAGCGCATCGGCGGATGCGGCACCGGCTGCCGCGCCTCGGGCGCCTCGGTCTCCGGGCGCATCGTCCCGGCGGCCGGACGGCTGGCGAGCGGCAGGGTCGTATCGGCCGCCGCCGGCGGCGGCTCGGCCACCGCACCCGGCGGCGGCAGCGAAGGCGGCCGATAGATCGTCGCGCCGCGGGCCCGATCGGCGCCGTTCTCCTCGTTCTCGGTGTCGGGGATGTCGGGATTCCACGACGGATGATCGAGCACCTTGCGCTTGCGGTAGCGGATGCCCTGCTCCTGCATGAAGCCCTTCATCTCGTCGCGATCCTCGAGCGACTTGTCCCGGTGCTCCTTCGCGTCACGGATGATGTGCGGCGTCAGGAAGATGAGCAGGTTGATCTTTTCGCGCCGCCCGGAGGTGGTGCGGAAGAGATTGCCGAGCACCGGCACGTCGCTGAGGAACGGGATGCTGCTCTCGCGGTTGTCGGTGCCGTCGGAAATCAGGCCGCCGATGACTACCGTCTGCTTGTCGCGCACCACCACCGACGTCGTCGCCGAGCGGATGGTGGTCACGGGACCGAGCTGGTTGGCGTTGATCAGCGCGTTCTGCACCAGCGCCGACACCTCCTCGAAGATGTCGAGGCGCACCATGCCGCCCTCGGAGATCTGCGGCGTGATGCGCAGCGTGATGCCGACGTCGCGGCGCTCGATGGTGTTGAAGACGTTGCCGAGGTTCGTCTCGCTGGTCGACGTCGAGGCGATGAACGGCACGTTCTGGCCGACGACGATCTCCGCTTCCTGGTTGTCGGTGGTGACGATGTTGGGGGCCGACAGGATGTTGACGTCGCTGTTGGTCTCGGCGGCGGTGATCAGCAGCTGCTGGGCCGGGACGACGGCGCCGTTCGGCAGCCGGATCGTCTGGTTGCTCGCCGCCGCGGCGAGCAGGCCGGTGATCGAGCCGAGCGCCTCGGGATTGGTGAACGCGTTGAGGTTCTGGAAGTTGACCCGGCCGAGGAGCACGCCGTTGTTGACGCCCGCGGCGCCCTGCATCTCGATGCCGAGCGCGCGCTGCGTCTCGAGCCGCACCTCCATGACGATCGCCTCGACGTAGACCTGCCGGCGGCGCACGTCGAGCTGCACGATGACCTGCTTGAGCGTCTCGTAGTCCTGCGGCGAGGCGTTGATGATCAGTGCGTTGGTCGACGGATCGGCGGTGATGCGCACCTCGCCTTCGAACTCGCCGCCACCGCCGCCGGCGGCCGAGGTGACGCCGCCACCGACGCCGCCGACGCCGCCCACGCCGCCGAACCCGGCGCGCGAGCCGCGGCCGCGCAGGCTGCCGGTCGAGCCGCCGAAGCCGCCGCCGCCGAAGCCGCTCTGGCCGCGGAAGCCGGACCCGAAGCCGCCGCTGCCGAAATCACTGCCGAGGCCGCCGAGGCCGCCGCGCTCGCCGAGGCGGCCGCCGCGGAAGCTCGTGCGGCCGGCGAGATTGCGCGACAGGAGCCCGGCACCGAGGCCGCCGGCGCCGCCGCCGCCACCGATCAGGTCGGAGAGCACCGGCACGATTTCGTAGGCGTTGGCGTGCTTGAGGTAGTAGACGTGGATGCGGCCGGTGCCGAACGGCAGCGGCACGTCGAGACGCACGATCAGATCCTTGATCCGGCGCATCTCGAGCGGATTGGCGACCAGGATCAGCGCGTTGGTGCGCTCGTCGGGGATGATCTTGTACGACGCGGCGCCCGTGCCGCCCTGCACCGGCGCCGCGGCCCCGGCCTGCGCCGCCGCCTGTCCGGCGCGGCGCTGCGCCGCGCTCGTCGCCGGACGGGCCGGCGCGCCGGCGACCGCCGGCTGCTGGTTGGCGGGATCCTCGAGCACCTGCGCGAGCGTCGCGGCGAGCTCGCCGGCGAACGCGTAGTTCAGGCGCACGACCTCGACGCCGCGGTCCTTCACGTCGACGTCGAGCTCCCTCAGGATCTGCGAGATGCGGTCGATGTTCGACGCGCTGTCGATGATGATCATCGTGTTGGTCGCCGTGTAGGCGGCCAGCAGGCCGTTGGCCGAGACCAGCGGCTGCACGATGCCGAGCATGTTGTTGACGTCGACGTTGTCGAGCGGGATCAGCTTGGTGATGAATTCGTCGCCGGCGACGCCCGGCGCGCCGGGCAGCACGGTCTCGACCGTCGAGCTCTTCGCCTCCTGTGCCGGCAGGATCTTGATCACCGCGCCGCTCGGCACGGTGGTGAAGCCCTTCACCTGCAGGACCGAGTTGAAGACCGCGTACGCCTCGTCGACCGAGATCTTGCCCGGCGAGATGATCGTCACCTTGCCCTTCACCCGGTCGTCGAGGATGAAGTTGCGGCCGGTGAGCTTGCTGATCAGGTCGACCAGCGCCGCCAGCTCGATGTCCTGGAAGTTCATCACGATGCCGTCTTCCTCGGCATCGGCCGGGTCCTCGCCGGCGGCCGGCGGCGGTGCCGGTGCGACGGCTCCGGGCGTCGGGGCGTCCGGCACGGGCGCCTGGGCGGGAGGAGCGGGCGGCGCAGCCGGTGGCTGAGCCGCGCTGATGGTGGCGCTGCACACCACGGCCACGAAGCCGAGGAGCCACAGCCCCGAGCGCAACCACTGCATAGGACCTCGCACGACTAGCTCGGAAAATTCATGAGGTTGCGTCACGAGCGCGCGGCGCGCACGCCAGATCTGGCCACGCGCAGCGACGACCGACGCCGGCATACGGACCGTATGCCTGAAAGGGAGGCGCGAGCACGGCCAGCGATGGCGTGTGATCGGCGCTCGCAGTAGCGAACCTCATGAATAATCCGGGCCAGGGTTACTGGAAGCTGTAGCTGAGCTTCTGTGGCTGTTGGTTACGGGTGATATCGACATCGAGACTGCCGACGTTGCGCAGCTCCTGCATCAACGCCAGTGCCTTGCTCGGATCGGTCATCTCGTTGCCGTTGATGCTGCGGATGATGTCGCCGTTCTTCAGCCCGATGCGGTCGAAGAGGCTGCCGCGGCGGATCGCGAACAGGCGGAAGCCGACGGACTGCCCGCCCTCGAAGTGCGGCACGGCGCGGATCTGGGTGAACAGCTGGCTCATGTTCTCCATCGCGCTGTCGACCTCGGCGCGCGGCACGACGTACTCGTTCTCCGAAACCTGCTGGATCGTGCCGCCCGCGCCGGCGGCGCTGCCGACGCCGGCGCGCGCCGAGGCGGTCGACGAGCTCGCCGTCGATGCCAGACCGCCGCGTCCGCCGGAGCCGCCGGCGGCGGTCGGCTTCTCGAGCTGCAGCACTTCGTCCTTGCCGTTGTGCACGAGGATGACGCGATCCCACTCGATGCTTTTCACCGTCGCGCCACCCGGCACGGCGGCATTGAGGCCGTACACGCCCTGTTTACGGGCACCGAGGTCCTCGATGATGCTGAACGAATCGGCACCGCCGACCGCCGTGCCCCAGAGCTTCAGGCGCAGCTGCGTGACCTGCGGGGGGGCTTCGACGATCTGGGGCGCGGCGGTCGGCTTGGCGGAGTTGAAGATGTCGCGCTTGTGGATCAGCGCGTAATGCGCCGCGGGCTTCGGCGGCTCCTGCTCGAGCGGCGGGGGCGGCGGGCTGAGCGCGACGTCCGGCGGCGGGATGAGCTTCGCAGCGAGGGCTGTCCCCACGATCGAGGAGGCGGAATAGGCGGCCAAAGCGAGCAGAAGAAGATTGACCACCACCAGATATCGTGGGGAGAACGACATGTCGCGAAAACCGCGCATCTATAGGCAAATGCCCATCACGAGTTCAAGGTTGAGTTCCGCGGCTTGACTGCGGCTTGACTGCCGAACGGCTGGCCGTTAGCGGTGGCTTGTGACGTGCTGGCGGGCGAAAACTTCACCGGCCGGCGCCGCAAGGAGCTGATGATGTCGCTCGAACCTCTGCCGACCACGCTCGCCGAACCCACCGCAGGCCCTGCGGTCGTCCTGACCGACAAGGCCGCCGAGATGGTCAAGGCGACCATGCTGAAGGAAGGCGTGCAGGGTTACGGGCTGCGCGTCGGCGTCGTCGGCGGCGGCTGCTCGGGCTTCCAGTATCACCTCGCGTTCGAGGAGAAGCCGGGCGACGGCGACGCGATCTATGAGCAGCACGGCGTGACGATCTTCGTCGATGCCGCGAGCCAGCCGCACCTCAACGGCGTCACGCTCGACTACGTCACCGGCCTGCACGGCGCCGGCTTCAAGTTCCTGAACCCGAGCGCCTCGCGCACGTGCGGCTGCGGCTCGTCCTTCGCGCCCTGAGAGGGCGCGTCCGCACGTGACGCGCCGCGCGTGGTCGTCTCGCCCACCGTCCGGCCCTCGCTCAGTGCGCTACCGTTCTCGACACGCGCGGCGCCTCTCCGGACCCGATGAGCATCACTCCCGGCGGCCGCGGCTGCCGGGGACGATGCCGGGCAGCAGGTTCAGCACGCCGACGAACGCCGCCAGCGTCAGCACCATGTCGATGAGGCGCAGCACCGCCGCCGCGCCGTCGAGCGTGTAGAGCACCTCGTAGGTGCCGAGCGCCGCGCGCAGGCCGAACACCAGCAGCATCGCCGCCAGGATCGTGCCCGAGGCCGCCGGGGCGCGCGCCGCCGCCCAGCAGAGGACGGCGAACGCGAGGTTGGCGATCGCCAGCGCGTGCGCGAGCGAGCGCACCGCGGCCGGCGCGGTGGCCGCACCGGGCAGCAGGCCGGGCCAGAACAGGGCGATCGCCCAGCCGAGCGAGTAGACGGCGGCGACGCGCAAGAGCAGGGACACGGCCGGCCGATAGAAGAGGGATCGACCGGTTGCAAGCGCGCGACGGTTGCCTTGCGGGCGGGACGGGCCGCCGGTATGCGAGACGGTCGTGCTCAGCATCGCCAACCTCACGCGCCGCTTCGGCAGCCAGCTCGTCTTCGATCGCGCCAGCCTGACGGTGAACGAGCGCGAGCGCGTCGCGCTCGTCGGCGCCAACGGCTCGGGCAAGTCGACGCTGCTGCGCATGATCGCCGGCCTCGACGAGCCGGACGACGGCGCGATCAGCGTGCCGCGCGGCTGGACGGTCGGCTACCTGCCCCAGGACGGCCTCACCGCGTCGGGCCGCACCGTGCTCGCCGAGGCGCTCGACGCGTTCGCGGCGGTGTTCGCGCTCGAACGGGAGTGCCGGGCGCTCGAGGAGGCGCTGGCGCGGACGCCCGCCGACGATCCCGAGCACGCCCGCCTGCTCGCCGCCTATGGCGACGCGCGCGCGCGCTGGGACGTGCACGGCGCCTACGACTGCGAGAGCCAGGCGGAGCGCGTGCTGCTCGGCCTCGGCTTCACCACCGCCGACTTCACCCGCGATACCGGCGAATTCTCCGGCGGCTGGCAGATGCGGCTGGCGCTCGCGAAGCTCCTGCTGCGCCAGCCGAACGTGCTGCTGCTCGACGAGCCGACGAACCATCTCGATCTCGAGGCGCGCAACTGGCTCGAGGAGTTCCTCGTCGCCTACCCGCACACCGTGCTGCTCGTCGCCCACGACCGCTACTTCCTCGACGTCACCGTGACGCGCATCGCCGAAGTGTCAGGCGGGCGGCTGACCGACTACCCGGCACCGTACAGCCGCTATCTCGAGACGCGGACGGCACAGCGCGAACAGCAGCTCGCCGCGTATCGCGCGCAGCAGGAGGAGATCGAGCGCCTCGAGGCGTTCATCAGCCGGTTCCGCGCCCAGGCGTCGAAGGCGGCGCTCGTGCAGAGCCGCATCAAGTACCTCGAGAAGCTCGAGCGCATCCCGCCACCCGAGGGCGGATCGGCGGAGCTGCATTTCCGCTTCCCGCCCTGCGAGCGCAGCGGCCGCACCGTGCTGCGTCTGGAGCGCGCCGCCAAGCGCTACGACGCGCTGCGCATCTATGACGACCTGTCACTGACCATCGAGCGCGGCCGCAAGGTGGCGCTCGTCGGGCCGAACGGCGCCGGCAAGTCGACGCTGATCCGCATGCTCGCCGGCGTCGAGCCGCTCAGCGGCGGCGAACGGCACGTCGGCCACAACGTGCGCATCGGCTACTTCGCGCAGGACCAGGCGCGCGTGCTCGATCCCGATCGCACGGTGCTCGCGCTCGCCACCGCCGAGGCGCCGGTCGAGCTCGTGCCGCACGTCCGCGCGCTGCTCGGCGCGTTCCTGTTCAGCGGCGATGCGGTCGACAAGAAGGTTCGCGTGCTGAGCGGCGGCGAGCGCAACCGCCTCGCGCTGGCGCTGCTGCTGCTGCATCCGCCGAACTGCCTGCTGCTCGACGAGCCGACGAACCACCTCGACATGACGGCGAAGCAGGTGCTGCTCGAGGCGCTGCAGCAGTACACCGGCACGCTCGTGCTCGTCGCCCACGACCGCTACATCCTCGACCAGCTCCCCGAGGAGATCATCGAGGTCGGCGCGGGCCACGCGACGCGCTACCTCGGCAACTACGAGGACTACCTCGCGCGCAAGACGCAGGAGGCGAGTGGCAGTCTGCCGCCACCGGTCGCCGTGCACGATGCCCCGCTGCCCGCCGACCCGGCGCCGGTGTCGCCGCCGCTCAACGGCGGTGCGGCGCGCGCGCTCGCCAGGGCGGATGCAAAGGCCGCGGCGAAGCGGCAGCGTGATCTCGCGCGGCTCGAGCAGGAGATCGCCGACAAGGAGCACGCGCTCGCCGCGGTGTCGGCGGTGATCAATACGCCCGACTTCTACCAGACGCACGCGACGCCGCAGCAGGTGTTCAGCGAATACGCGCAGCTCAAGCGCGACATCGACGCGCTCTACTCGCGCCTCGAACGGCTCGAGCAGACATAGGGCCGTCGCGGTACCGTCGAAGCCGGCACGCCGTCAGCACGGCGACGATCCGGCTCGGTCAGTCGCGCTGCGGCTGGAAGCGGCGCACGGCGCGGTTGTGCTGTTCGAGCGTGTCGGAGAAGACGTGCGAGCCGTCGTTGCGTGAGACGAAGTAGAGCGCGCGGGTCTGCGCCGGGGCGACGGCGGCTTCGAGCGCGGCGCGGCCGGGGTTGGCGATCGGGCCGGGCGGCAGGCCGCGGACGACGTACGTGTTGTACGGATGCGGCGCCGCGAGGTCGCCGCGCGTGATCGGCCCGCGCCCGTCGCCGCGCGCGTAGAGCACCGTCGGATCGGACTGCAGCGGCATGCCGATACGCAGCCGGTTGTGGAACACGCCCGAGATCAGCGGCCGCTCGTCGGGGTGGCCGGTTTCACGTTCGATCACCGACGCGAGCGTCACCATCGCCAGCTCGCTCATGCCCGCCGCCTCGCGCTGCGCGGCAAGTGAAGCGCTCTGCGTGCGGAAGTGCTGCAACATCGTGCGGATGATCTCGAGCGGCGCCGTGGTGAGATCGAAGCTGTACGTGTCGGGGAAGAGAAAGCCCTCGACGCCGGATGCCGGCAGCGCGAACTCGAGCAACAGGCGCGGATCCTCCATCGCGCAGCGGAAGACGTCACGTCCGCCGTAGCCGCGCTCCTCGAGCAGCGCTGCGATCTGCGCCGCGGTGAGTCCCTCGGGGATCGTCACCTGCCGGCCGGTGTCGGCCGACGACTGCAGCAGCGCGAGTACCGCCACCGGCGAGATCGGATCGGCGAAGCGGAACTCGCCGCTGCGCACGGAGCGATCGCCGCCGGCATATCGCGCATACACGCGCAGGAGAAACGGATGGGCGAGGACACCCGCGTCGTGCAGGCGCTGCGTGACGGCGCGGAACGATTCTCCCGGCGGCACGACGACGACCGCGCCCGGCGTCGCCGGCGGCACCGGCGTGTGCAGGACGCGCCAGGCCCACCACGCCGCGCCGCCGGCCGCCGCGAGGCCGAGCAGCAGCAGCGCGGCGGTCACGCGCAACATGCGTCGGAGGAACACCGCGGGAACGCTACCAAGCGCGTCCACGGCGAGCAATTTTCTTGACCCCGCCGCCGCCCTCTGGCACGGTCCGCCCCACACCATGCGGATGGAACGACGGCGCATGGGACGGCCAGTTGGCGTCCCGGCAGCCGGCGTGTGCGGTGCGGCGCTCCGACGCGTGCTGCCGCGGTGGCTGTTGCTGGCGAGTGCAGTGCTCGTTGCTGCACCGGTGCAGGCACCGGCGCGCTCGCGCCTCGAGGCCGTCGCGGCCGCCGCCGTCGCGCGCTCGATCGCGCACGTCATCGCGCCGCGCGAAACCCTGGCCACCGCCCTGGGCGCTCACGGCGTGGCGGCCGACGAGATCGCGCGCTGGCAGCGCGCCGCGCGGCCGGTCGCCGATCTGCGCCGCCTCGTGCCCGGGCATCTGCTGCAGGTCGAGCTCGATGGGCGCAACCGCGTGCTGACGCTGCGCTACGACCTGCCCGGCGAGGCGCGCCTCGTCGTCGCGCCGACGGCGCGCGGCCGGCTGCGCGCCCGCCGCGAGCCGCTGCCGGTGCGCACGCGCAGCGTCGGCGCGCGCGTCACCGTCGGCCGCAGCATCAGGGATTCGGCGCTGCGCGCCGGCATCCCCGACCCCGTGATTTCGCAGCTCGTCGATCTGCTCGGCTCGCGACTCGACTTCAAGGAGGACGTGCACCGCGGCGATCGCATCCGCGTGCTGTGGGAGCAGCGCGCGACGCTCGACGGGCGGTTGCTGCGGCCGGGGCGCATCATCGCGGTCGAGTACGAAGGCCGTGCCGAGAGCGCCGCGGCCTACGCGTACGACGCGCCCGGCGAATCGCCGACCTACGTCGACGCCACCGGCGCGCGCCTCGACGGCGCGCCGCTGCGTTATCCGGTCGAGTTCACGCGCATCACCTCGGCCTTCTCCGATGCGCGCCTGCATCCGATCCTGCACCGCCACCGCCCGCATCGCGGCGTCGACTTCGCCGCGCCGAGCGGGACGCCGGTGCGCGCCATCGGGCCCGCCACGGTGCAGTTCGCCGGCATGCGCAGCGGCTACGGCAACCACGTCGAGCTCGATCACGGCGACGGTTTCGTGTCGGCGTACTCGCACCTGCGCGGCATCGCGCCCACGGTGCGCGCCGGCGCCCGCATCGAACGCGGCGAGCTGCTCGGCTGGGTCGGCAAGACCGGCCTGGCCACCGGCCCGCATCTGCATTTCGCGATCTACGTCGATGGCGAGTATCGCGATCCGCTGACGATCGCGTATCCCGCGCGCCTCGGCGGCGTCCCGGAGGCGACGTTCGCGCAGCTGCGCGCGCGCATGACGGCCCGCCTCCAGGCGATCCCGCAGAACTCGCCGAACGCCCCGACCGCGCCCGAAACGGGATTGCCGCCGCTGGCGCTGGCCGGCGGGGTCGGCCCGCTCACGTTGACGTTCTGATGCCGTTCTTCAGCCTGCCCCGGCCGCGCGTGTTCGGGCATCGCGGTGCCGCGGGGCTGGCGCCGGAGAACACGCTCGCCTCGTTCAGCGTCGCGCGCGCGCTCGGCGCGCCGTATCTCGAGCTCGACGTGCACGGCACGTGCGACGGCGAGATCGTCGTGCTGCACGATCCGCTGCTCGACCGGACGACCGACGGCAGCGGCCCGGTGCGCGAGCGGCGATGGGCGGCGGTGGCGGCACTCGATGCCGGGTTCCACTTCAGCGTCGATGGCGTCAGGCATCCCTGGCGCGGGCAGGGCGTCCGTGTCCCGCGTCTCGCGGAGGTGATCACGGCGTTTCCCGCGGCGTGCTTCAACATCGAGATCAAGCAGCGCGAGCCGGCGATCGTCGACGCGACACTCGCCGTGCTGCGCGCGGCCGACGCGCTGAGGCGCACGCTGCTCGCCGCCGAGCACCACGACATCATGCTCGCCATCCGCGCCGCCGCCGGCGACGCGGTGGCGACCGGCATGAGCACCGCCGACGTGCTCGGGTTCATGGACCGCCTGCTGCGCGACGACTGGGCCGGGTACACTCCGCCGGGACGCGCGCTGCAGGTGCCGGCGGCGCACGAGGGCGTGGAGATCGTCACCGCGGCGAGCGTGGCCGCCGCGCACCGCGCCGGTCTCGAAGTGCACGTCTGGACGGTGAACGACGCCGCCGAGATGACGCGCCTGCTCGACCTCGGTGTCGACGGTCTGATTACCGACCTGCCCGGGCTGGCGCTCGAAGTCGTGCGGCGGCGGGCCGGGCAGGGGGCGACAGCGTAGGGCAAGCCCTGCGGCCGCGCAGCCCCGGACCTCCCGCCTCAGGCGCCGCACTATGCGGCGCGGGGCGGCGGCTTGCCGACGCGTGCGATGACGGCGCGCAGCGGGTCGTAGAGCGCGGCGTTGGTGGCGATCAGGCCGGGCAGCAGCGGCTTCTCGCGGTTGAAGCGCAGCGGCTGTCCGTCGCAGTCGGTGATCCGCCCGCCGCCGCCGGCGATCAGCGCCGCGCCGGCGCAGATGTCCCATTCGTGTTTCGGCGTCAGGCTGAACGTGCCGTCGGCGCGGCCGGCGGCGATCAGCGCGAGCTTGAAGGCGACGCTGCCGGTCAGCTCGACGCACATCAGCGACTTGTACGGATCCCACTCGCCGCGCTTGTCCTCGGAGCGGCTGGCCAGCACGCGCGCCGAGGCGACGTCGCCGTGATCGGTGCAGCGCGCCGGCGCGCCGTTCACCCGCAGCCCGTGGCCCTCCGCGGCATCGAAGAGCTCGTCGGTCACCGGGTTGTAGCTGACGCCGAGCACCGGCACGCCGTCCTCGACGAGCGCGATGCAGACGCAGAACTCCGGGATGTGCAGCGTGAACTCCTTGGTGCCGTCGAGCGGGTCGACGATCCACACGCGCCGGCGCGAGAGTCGGTCGCGCGAGTCGGCGGTCTCCTCCGACAACCAGCCGTCCTCCGGGAAGGCCGCCTGGATCGCCGCGTGGATGCAATCGTTGGCGCGCAGGTCCGCCTCGGTGAGCGGGTTGTCGTAATCGGCGGTCTTCTGCTGGACGGTGAAGGGCCGTTCGTAGACGTCCCGCACGAGCGCACCGGCGCGGCGCGCGGCATCGACCGCGACTGCGAGCTCACGTTCCCACATCGCGTCAGTGGTAGCGGACGGCGCGCGTGCTCGCAATTTCCGCGCTGAAGGCGCTCAGCGCGGCGCGCAGCTCGCGCGTGTTGGTGCGCAGATCCTGCTCGAGCTGGCGCAGCCGCTGCCGCGAGCCGCTCTGGCGCAGCGCGACGTAGCGCTGCTGCAGCGCCGCGCGTTCGTGGAACAGGCGGTCGACCTTGGCGAGCGACAGCAGGCGCACGCGCTGACCCTGGATCGAATCCGCCGCGGCAATCAGCCGGCTGAGCAGGCCGGTGTGGTGGTTGACGATCGCGCGCGCCATCGCCGCCGACTGCGGCGGGTGCGGATAGAGCGCCGCCTCGAGCTCGAGCAGCGCGCCGGCGACGTCGCCATCACGCAGCCGCCGATCGGCCCGGTCGATGCGCGCCACGTGCCGTTCGAACTGCTGCCGTTCGAGAAACGAGCCGAGCGGCACCCGCGCCGCGCCCCAGAGCACACTCGCGAGGTAGACGAGGATGCCGATCGAGACGGCGACGACGGCAACTCCGATCAGCGTGACGAGCATGGCGAACGCCTCCTAGCTAGCGCGGTGGCCCGGCGATTGCCACGGCGGATCGGCGGACGCTGCTGCGCGCGTCGTCACTGCCGCGCACCCCGGTGCCGCAAGCCTTCTGTCGCGCGCCGGCCGGCTGCTATGGTCGCGCGCGATGGCCATCGAGTTCTTCCCCGCCAACGAGGTGTACGTCGGGCGCGACATGGGCGGCCGGCGGACGGTGATCACGGCTGCCGACGTCGAGCGGTACACGGCGGGCACGGGCGACCAGCACGCCTGGGCCGGCGGCGCGTCGCCGTTCAGGGAGCCCGTCGCGCCGGCGCTGCTGCTGCACTCCGAGGTGTACCGCGACCTGAGCTGGTACCTGCCGAACCTGATCGGCAACCTGCACGCGCGCCAGGAGTGGCAGCTTTTCGCGCCGCTGCCGCTCGACCAGCCCGTGCGGACGCGCGCGACGATCGTCGAGCGCTATCGCAAGCGCAACCGCGAGTACGTCGTCAACGAGGTGCTGGTCACCGACGACGACGGCCGCTGGCTGCAGCGCAGCCGCACGCACCAGAGCTTCCTCATCGAGGATCCGAGCGGCGCGCTGGTGATCGACAAGGACCGCGAGCGGCGGCCGGAGCGCCGCTTCACGCCGCCCGAGGGCGGCACGCCGCTCGCCGACTTCCGGCGCGTCGTGACGCTCGAGATGTGCGAGGCGTTCTCCGGTCCGGTGCGCAACTACCACACCGATCGCGAGATGGCGCAGGCGCTCGGGTTCCCCGACGTCGTCGTGCAGGGGATGCTCTCGATCTGCCTCATCTCCGAGCTGATGACCGGCACGTTCGGCGCCGGGTGGCTCTGCGGCGGTGCGCTCGACGTCAACCTGACCAACGTGCTGTGGGGCGGCGAAGCGGTGACCACCTGCGGCCGCATTCGCGAGGAGACGCCGGAAGGCGCGCGCACGCGGGTGCTGGTCGACGTCTGGTGCGCGAAGGACGACGGCACGCCGACGATCATCGGAACCGCGAGCGCGGTGCGCTGAGCGCCACTGCATGCGCGGATCGCCGGCGGCTCCGCGGTGCGAAAATTGACCGGCCGGGGGCGCGCCGGTAGAGTCGCCGGTCAAATCGCCCCACGGAAGGACGTTGCTCATGCGCCGAATGCCGCTTCGCTGTTTCACCCTGCTGGCCGCGCTCACGCTGCCCGCGGTCACGCACGCCGGATGGGTCATCGACTGGACGACGACGGCGTCCAGCAGCAAGGGCGACCGGATGCCGAGTCAGACCGCCACGCAGTCGATCGCAGGCAACAAGGTGCGCATGGAGCAGCCGCACGTCGTGACGATCACCGACTACGCGACCGATCGCTTCACGATGATGAACCCCGAGAAGGAATATTTCTGGAGCGGCAGCACGGCGGAGTATGCCCGCGAGATGGCGCGGGCGCGCGCCAGCGCGATGCAGGACCGCATCACGGCGATGTCCGGCATGCCGAAGAAGGCCGCCGAGGCCGGGGCGGTCGATCCGCCGACGCCGGGACCGGTCGATCCGGCCAGGCTGCCGCCGGTGTCGATCACCGCCAGCGGCGCCGGCGAGCAGATCGCCGGCTACGAGACGCAGAAATTCGAAGTGCGCGTCGACGGGGAGCTCTTCGAGGAGATCTGGGTGGCGCCGATCGATCTGTCGGGCGACCTCGACGTCGATCGCTTCCTCGCCCAGCAGCGGCAGTCCGGTCGCAACATGCAGGGCCGGTCGGGCGAGAAGTACACCGCCCTCTATCACAGCCCCGAGTACCGGCAGCTGCTCGACAAGCAGTTCCCGCTCAAGACCGTGACGCACCACATCGCCGGCACGTTCGAACGTCAGGCCACCGCGGCGCGCCGCGCCGACGTGCCCGCGGCCACGTTCGAGGTCCCCGACAACTACCGCAAGGTGCGGCTCTCCGACCTGCTCGACCCGCCGCCGACGCCGGCGCCGCAGCAGCAGTGAGCATCATCCGCCGGGAGCCCCGACGCCGGGGCTCCCGGCGGGCGCAATTCACGCCGCGCGACGGCCGTTGTTGTCGTCGCGGCCGGTGACCACCGCGCGCGTCTTCTCGACGCGCATCTTGAGCTCCTTGATCACCTGCAGGTCGGCCTGCATGCGGTTGAGCGACTCGACGAGGCGCGTCACTTCCTGGATCGCCGGGTCGAGCTCCTCCATCGCCACCGCCTCGAGCCCGCGCTCGAGCTGCTTGAACATGCCGACCAGCGAGCCGGTGTCGTTCACCCCGGCCTGCGACAGCCGGTTCTGCATCTTGCCGTAGAACACGAGCAGGTCGTTGGCCTGCTTGCGGAGATCCTCCATCGCGTCGCCTCCTCGGAGCGGCGTGCACGAAGCGAGAATCATGCCGAACCGGCGTGCGCCGTGCGGCATTGCTGGCACGGGCGCGGGCACGCCGCACGTGACGTGCCGCCGACGCTGCGGTGACGGCGGGTGCCAGCCGTCAACCAGGTCACTCGGGCTCGTCGCCGAAGTGGGCGCGGGCGATGCGTTCCTTCAGGTACTCAAGCGTGCCGAGGTCTTCGATGATGTCGCCGCCCGTGTCGTAGAAGAAGATCTCGCCATCCTTGTTGCGTCCGACCGCCACCAGCCAGTCGAGCTCGTCGCGGTCCTTCAGGAGGTAGTTGATCGTCTGCGACACCCCCCGCCCCGGAATGATCGTGATCTTCGGCGCGAGGGTCTTCGGCGGCTTGGCCATCGGGTTCCGTTGCGTGTGCGTCAGCGAGCCCGCCGCGACCGGTCACCCCGTCCGCGCACACGTGCCCGAGAACGCGGGTCGAACCCTACACCCGGGGTATGTGGCTCGCAAGTGAGCGTCGCGGCGACGACGGTTTCCACGTGGTACGTCTGCGGGAAGAGGTCGAGCGGCTGGACGACGTCGATGCGATAGGCGGCGCGCAGGGCGCGCAAGTCGCGCGCCAGGGTCGCCGGATCGCACGAGACGTAGACCAGTCGCGGCGCAGCGAGGCGCAGCAGCTCGGGCACGCACGCCGCGGCGCCGCTGCGCGGCGGGTCGAGCACGACGCAGTCGTAGCGCTCGCCGGCGGCGACGAGCTCGCGCAGCGCGCGCTCGGCGCGCGCCGTGATGACGCGTGCCGGTGCGCTGCCGGCGGCGAGGTTGCGCCGCGCGTCGGCGGCGGCGCCGGCATGCTCCTCGACCGCGGTCACCACGGCGCCGGCGGCGTACAGCCGCGCCGACAGGTTGCCCGCGCCGGCATAGAGGTCGAGCACGCGCTGTCCCGGCGCCGCCCCCACCAGCCGGGTCACGGTGTCGACCAGCAGGCGGTTGCCGGCCCGCGTGACCTGGGTGAAGCCGGGGGCGTGCACGGTCAGATCGTGGTCGTCGGCAACGGTGACGCGCACCGCCGTGTCGCCCCACGCCTGCCGCCAGCGCCGGCCCTGGAGCACCAGCCCGGCGACGGTCGGCTGCTCCGCCAGCCACGCGAGACACCGCGGCGCATCCTCCGGCGGCCAGGCGCCCTCGACCTCGCCGGCGACGACCACCCGCTCGCCGGCCGCGCCGCCGATCAGGCTGATCCGCCGCACGCGCGCCGCGAGTCGGCCGGCGAGCGCCGTTGCCGGCACGATCAGCGCGTCGATCGCCGGTTCGGCGAGCAGGCAATGCGCGATGGGGACGATGTCGTGCGACGCCGCGGCGGCAAACCCCGCCACGGCGTCGTCGACGCGCAGTGTGATGCGCCGCCGGTAGCCGAACTCCGCTGGCAGGGCGAGCGGCGCGGCGACCGCGACGTCGAGGCCGGCGATGCGGCGCAGGTGCTCGGCGACGACCTGCTGTTTCGCGGCGCGCTGCGCCTCCGGTGTCAGGTGCTGCCAGGGACAGCCGCCGCAGCGGGGCAGATACGGGCACGGCGGCTCGCGACGGACGGCGGACGCGTGCGCCACGCCGGCGACGTCGGCAAAGGCGTAGCGCTCGCGCTCCTCGCGCACGACCACATCGAGCGCCTCGTCCGGTGCGCCGCCGCGCACGAACAGCACCTTGCCGTCGTGGCGCGCCACGGCATGCGGTCCGTACGCCATCGAGCCCGTGGTGACGCGCAGACGGTCGCCAACAGCCATGCGTCGCCGCTAGCACAGTCGCGGCGGCCGTGCGTGCGACCGCGCCTTGGCCGGTCTGCCGCTTCGGGCTATGGAGGCGGGCGCCATGCACGACCGCCCGATCCGGTGCCGTCGCATCAGGCGGTCTGATGCCGACGCCGTGCTCGTCCTGCTCGGCCTCGCCGGGAGCGACCAGCCGGAGCCGAGCCGCGCGCTGCGCCGGCGGGTGCGGCACGTGATCGCCGATCTCGGCGCGGACTGCGACGTCGCGACCATCGACGAGGTCGTCGTCGGCCTCGTGCACGTCACCTACGCCCGGCGCATCGTCACCGGGCAGCGCGCGACGCTCGAGACACTGATCGTCGACCCGGCGCGGCGCGGGCGCGGGGTCGGCGCAGCGCTCGCCCGTGCGGCCCTGGCGCGGGCGCGGCGGCGCCGGTGCGATGCGATCGACTGGCGCGGCCCGGCGGCGGAGGATGAAACGCGGGTGGCGGGCGCGGCATTCCTGACGCACATGGGCTGGCGCAGCACGGGAACCGGACTGCGTGTCGACCTGCTGGAGGACGGCGCCCCGACGCCGTGAGCCGATGGCCGAGTTGCGCAAGGCGATCGCCAAGCTGATGGAAAGCCGCCCCGAGCCGCGGCCGCCGGAGGCGGTGGCCGAACCGGTGGCGGACATCGCGGGCGAGGTGCTCGCGGCGCTGCACCGGCAGGTCGGGGTCGAGGAGCGCGCCCTCGTCGAGCGCTTCGCCCAGGCGCTGCTGCCGCGCCTCGCCGAGGAGGGCGTGACCGCGGCACCCGAGGCGCTCGCCGCGCGCGTGACGAGTGCCTTCCGCTTCGTCGCCGAACGCGGCCGCTCGGCGCTGGCGGCGCGGATCTTCCGTCCCGAGGCGGCGCGCGATGGCTGGGAGAGCGCCCATGCGGTGATCGAGACCGCGCTCGACGACCGGCCGTTCATCGTCGATACGCTGCGCGCGTTCGTCGAGGCGGCGGGTGGAACCGTCCGCCTGCTCGTGCACCCGATCCTGCGCACCGAGCGGCGGCCGGACGGCTCGCTCGTGCGGGTCGAGGCGGCGGAGCCGGGGGCGAAGGACCCCGGGACCCTCGAGTCGTTCGTTCACCTCGAGGCCGAGGGGCTCGCGCCGAGCGCGGAGCTGCAGCAGCAGCTCGTGCAGCGCCTGCGCGCCATCCTGCTCGTCACCGGCGACTATGCCGCGATGCGGGCGCGGCTCGGCGAGCTCGTCACCGCGGTGCGCGCCGGCGGCCCGGCGCGCGCCGAAACGGCGGCGTGGCTCGAATGGCTCGCGCACAAGCGCTTCGTCTTTCTCGGCTACCGCGAGTACGACGTCCGCACCGACGGCGGCGAGCCCCGGGCGGCGGTGCGCGCCCACAGCGGTCTCGGGCTGCTGCGCGATCCGGCGCCGTCGCGCTGGGCGAGCGGCGCGCCGCTGCCGCCGGCGCTCGCCCGCCGGCTCGACGGCTCGCGCGACCTGCTCGTCTCGAAGACCACCGCCCGCAGCCCCGTGCACCGCCCGGCACCGATGGAGGACATCGCCGTCGTCGAGACCGATGCGCAGGGCACGGTGACCGGTGTGCGCCGCTTCCTCGGGCTGTTCACCGCCGCCGCCTACGCCGACGTCGCCGGTGAGGTGCCGCTGCTGCGCCAGCAGCTCGCGGCGGTGCTGCACCGCGCCGGCGCGACCGACGGCTCGCACGATGCGCGCGAGCTCGGCGAGCTGTTCGCGGCGCTGCCGCGCGAGGAGCTGCTGGTGAGCACCGTCGACGACGTGCTCGACACGCTGCGCGCCATCCGCGCGGCGGAGACGGCGACGCAGGTCGAGGTGCTCTGCCGGCCCGACGTGCTGCACCGCGCGCTCATCGTCGTGGTGCTGCTGCCGCGCGCCCGCTTCTCGACCGAGCTGCACGCCCACGTCACGGCGACGCTGCGCGCCCGCGTGCCGGGGCCGATCCTGCTCGAGGAGCTGGTGCTCGACGAACGGCCGGTGGCGCGCCTGCACTACCAGATCGCCGCCGCGCCCGAGGTGCTCACGGCGCCGCCGCGCGCCGCGCTGCGCGAGGCGCTCGGCGCGGTCCTGCGCACCTGGGACGACGCGCTCGGCGACACGCTCGCGGCGATCGTGCCGGCCGGCGAGGCGGCGCGGCTCGCGGAGCAGTACCGGACGGCGTTCCCGCCGGCCTACAAGGCGAGCACCGACGTGCACATGGCGGCGCACGACGTGCGCTGCCTCGAAGCCCTGCGCAGCACCGGCGAACCGCAGATCGAGCTGCTCGCCGGGAGCGATGGGCGGCCACCGACGCTCAAGCTGTACCTGCGCGACGAGCCGCTGACGCTGAGCGGGTTCGTCCCCGTGCTCGAGCACCTCGGTCTGCGCGTGCTCGGTCAGGATGTGATCGACGTCAGCCTCGCCGACGGCGAGCGCGCCAGCGTGCACAGCTTCGGGGTCGAGCTGCCGGCCGGCGCGCCGGCGGACGTCGACGCCCTCGGCCCGCGCCTGGCGGCGACGCTGCGCGCGGTACGCGCCGGGCAGACGATCAGCGATCCGCTGCACACGCTCGTCCTCACCGCCGGGCTCGCCTGGCGCGCCGTCGCGGTCCTGCGCGCCTACGCCGCTCACGCGCACCAGTGCGGCAGCGGCGAGACGGCGACGATCACCGCGGCGCTGGTCGCCAACCCCGCGTGCGCGCAGGCGCTGTTCGCCGCGTTCGCGGCGCGCTTCGATCCCGAGGCCTCCGCGCTGCCGGTGGCCGACCGGCTCGCCGGCCCGATTGCCGAGGCCGATGCGGCGCTGCAGGCGGCGCTCGCCGCGGTGCCGACGCTGGCGCACGATCGCATCCTGCGGGCGCTCGCCGCCGCGGTGTGTGCCACCGTGCGCACCAATGCGTACGCGACGCCGCCCGCGGCGGCGCTGGCGTTCAAGCTCGACGGTACGCGGCTCGCGCACCTGCCGCCGCCGCAGCCGCCGCTGGAGGCGTGGGTGCATGGCGTCGGCGTCCAGGGCGTGCATCTGCGCGCCGGTCCGGTGGCGCGCGGCGGCATCCGCCACAGCGACCGCCCGGACGACTTCCGCACCGAGGTGCTCGGCCTGCTGCGCACGCAGATCGTCAAGAACGCGGTGATCGTGCCGGTCGGCGCCAAGGGCGCGTTCATCGTCGCCCCGGCACGCGGCGGCCGCCCCGAGCCGGGGCAGGTCGCCAGCGCCTATCGCGACTTCATCGAGGCGCTGCTGTCGCTCACCGACACGCAGGAAGGCGGCGCCGGACGACCGAGCGGGCTGCTCGCCTACGACGGTCCCGACGCGTATCTCGTCGTCGCTGCCGACAAGGGCACCGCGGCGTTCTCCGATCTCGCCAACGAGCTGGCGGCCGAACGCGGCTACTGGCTCGGCGACGCGTTCGCCTCCGGCGGGCGGCACGGCTACGACCACAAGCGCCTCGGCATCACCGCGCGCGGCGCCTGGACGTGCGCCCGCGAACACTTCCGCGCCCTCGGGCGCGACCTCGATCGCGAGGCGGTGACCGTCGCCGGCATCGGCGACATGAGCGGCGACGTGTTCGGCAACGGCATGCTGCGCTCGCGCCACCTGCTGCTGCTCGCCGCCTTCGACCACCGCCACGTGTTCCTCGACCCCGCGCCGGACGCCGAGCGGGCGTTCCGCGAACGCGAGCGGCTGTTCGCCCTGCCGCGGTCGAGCTGGGCGGACTACAGTCCGGCGGCGCTCGGGCCCGGTGGCGGCGTCTACCCGCGCGACGCGAAGGCCGTGCCGCTCTCGCCGCCGGCGCGCGCGCTGCTCGAGATCGAGGAGCCGGAGCCGACGGGCGAGGCGGTGGTGCGCGCGATCCTGCGGCTGCGCGTCGACCTGCTGTGGAATGGCGGCATCGGGACGTACGTCAAGGCGAGTGACGAAACGCACGAGCAGGTCGACGACCCGGCGAACGATGCCGTGCGGATCGACGCCCGCGAGCTGCGCGCGCTGGTGGTCGCCGAGGGCGGCAACCTCGGGCTGACGCAGCGCGCCCGCATCGAGTACGCGCTCGGCGGCGGGCACATCAACACCGATGCGATCGACAATTCCGGCGGCGTCGACTGCTCCGATCACGAGGTGAATCTCAAGATCGCGCTGCGGCCGCTCGTCGCGCAGGGCGCGCTCTCGCTCGACGAGCGCAACGCGCTGCTCGCCGAGCTCGCCGAACCGGTGTGCGCCGCGGTGCTCGCGCACAACGCCAGTCAGGCGCGCGCGCTGCACCGCGACCAGCTGCGCTCGCGCACCCAGCTCGGCGCCTTCCGCGATCTCACCGCGATTCTCGGCGCCGAGGCCGGGCTGCGCAGCGACGACGCGCATCTGCCATCGCGCGAGACGCTGCGCCTGCGCCGCGGCGTCTACCGCGGCCTGACGCGGCCCGAGCTCGCCGTCCTGCTCGCGCACACCAAGCTCGACCTGCGGCGGCGGCTCCTCGAATCGCCGCTCTGCGATGCGCCCGAGCTCGAACCGCTGCTGCGCGCCTACTTTCCGGCCGCGCTCGTCGAGCGCTTTCCGCGCGCCGTGCTCCAGCACCCGCTGCGTCGCGAAATCATCGCCGTCGAGCTCGCCAACCGGCTGATCGACACGATGGGCATGACCTATCTCGTCCGCGCGGTGCGCGACGGCGGCCACGACGTGCTCCAGGTGGTGCGCGCCTGGCTCGTCGCCTGGCTGCTGATCGACGGCGGCGCGCTCATCGACGAGCTGGCGGCGCAACGCGACCGCATCGCGATCGCGACCGAGGAGCGCTGCCTGCAGCTGCTCGAGGCCGGCCTCGAGCGCGCCGCCGCCGTGCTCGCCGAGCTCGGCGACACCGAATCGATCGGCCGCCTGCTCGGCACCGTGCGCCAGCCGGTCGGCACGCTGCTCGCGCAGTGGCCCGAGGGGCTCGGCGTGACGGCGGGCGAGGCGCACCGCGCCGCGGTCGGCGAGCTCGTCGGCGGCGGAGTGGCCGAGCCGCTCGCCGACCGCATCGTGCGGGCCGGCGCGCTCGGCGAAATGCTCGAGATCGCCGCGCTCGCGCAGGGCGGGGCGGGATCGCTGTCGCTCGTCGGCGAGGCGTACGCGGCGCTCGGCGAGCGCTTCGCGCTCGACTGGCTGGCCGAGCTCGTCTGCGCAGCGCTGCCAGGCGACGGGCGCTGGGACCCGCGCGCGGCCGCAAGCCTGCTCGACAGCGTACGGGAGACCCGCCGCGGGCTGGTGCACGCGGTGCTCGCCGGCCGGACGTCCGGCGCGCCGGTCGCCGAGGCCATCGAGGTGTTCCTGAGCGCCCGCCGCGAGCAGGTCGAGGTGGTCGGCGGTCTCATCGAGGACCTGCGCGCCGCGGAGCCGAGCGTCCCGGCGATCCTCGTGCTCCTGCGTGAGCTCGGCCGGCTGGCGCGCCCGGCCGGGGCGACGAAACCGTGGCAATGATCCCCGGTGGCGGCCATAATGCGCGCCGCTCTGCGCCAGCGGGCAGACTGAGAGGACGACAGTGACCGTGAGGGTGCGATTCCTGGGAACGGGCGACGCGTTCAACGCGCGCGGTCGCTGTCATGCGAGCTACCTCGTCGAGGCGCCGAGCACCTCGGTGCTGCTCGACTGCGGCGCCTCGGCGCTGCTCGCCATGCAGCGCGACGGCGTCGAGATCGGCCGCATCGAGACGATCTGCCTCAGCCATCTGCACGGCGATCACTTCGCCGGCCTGCCGTTCTTCCTGATCGCGTCCATCTTCGACCAGCCGCGCACGCGGCCGCTGCACGTCGTCGGGCCGCCCGGCACCGCCGACCGTGTCCAGGAACTGTTCCGCGCCATGTACCGCGATCTCTCCGCGCGCCCGCTGCCGTTCGAGCTGCGCTTCACGGAGGTGCAGGGCGATCTGGCGGCGACGGTCGGCGCCGCAGCGCTGCTGCCGTTCCCGGTGCCGCATCAGCTCAGCGAGGTCTCGCTCGGCTATCGGCTGACGCTCGACGGCAGGACCGTGGTGTATTCCGGCGACACCGGCTGGACCGAGGCGCTGGTGACCCAGGCGCGTGGCGCCGATTTGTTCATCTGCGAGTGCTGCTTCTTCGACACGCGCGTCGACTTCCATCTCGACTATCCGCGCATCGCCGCCGAGCGGCACCGGTTCGAGTGTGGCGCGCTCGTCCTCTCGCATCTCGGCCGCGAGGTGCTGGCCCGGCGCGCCGACGTCCGCGAGACGCTGGCCGAGGACGGTCTCGTCGTGCCGCTCGATTGAGCCGGCGCGGCGTCGTGCGCGTCAGACGCGCTCGCGGTAGCGCTTCGGCGTCACGCCGGTGAACCGCCGGAAGGCCGCCGTAAAGTGACTCTGGCTGGCGAAGCCGGTGGCCAGCGCAATCTCGACGAGGCTCTGCCGGCGGTCGCGCAGCAGGCAGCGCGCGCGTTCGATGCGCGCCTGCAACAGGAACTGATGCGGGCTCAGGCCGACGGTGGCCTTGAAGCGCCGGGCGAAGTGGCTCGGGCTCAGGCCGGTCGCCGCCGCAATCTGTGCCAGCGACGGGTTGCCGGCGAGGTGCGAAGCGATGAACTCGAGCGCGGCACGCAGCTGTGAGCGGGTGAGGCGGCCGTGCGTGTCGCCGCGGTCCGGCAGAGTCGGTGCGTAATGGCGCAGTAGATGAACGGCCAGCGCGCGGCCGACGGACTCGGCGAACAGCAGCCCGCCGGCGCCGCCGCTTTCCACCTCGTGGTGCAGCGCGAGCAGCAGGTGCCGTGCGGTGGCGTCCGGCCCGGTCGCCAGGCGCATCCCGGTGCCGCGCAGCCCAAGGGCATCGGCGGCCTCGTCGAGCAGCCCCGCGCCCAGGGCGACGACCACCGCGCGCGCCTCGTCGTGCCAGCGGCGGGCGTGTACGACGCCGCGCGGCCGCACCCCCACCGTGCCCGCTGCGGTCCGCAGGGGTTGCCACGCCCCGTCCTGGTGCAGCTCGTAGCGCAGCAGCGGGCTGAGCTGCACCCACACGAGATCCTCGCGCGGGGCCGCCACCGGCGCCTCCATCGGCGGCGTGGCCAGCTCCTCGAGATGCATCCCGCGCCAGCCGAGGCCCGTGCTCGAGCGCACGGGTGCCAGCGGGGTGAGCGGGGTGAGCTCGCCGTTGGGCGACGTCAGCAGGATGCGCGAACCGGTCAGCATCGCGGTGGCGTCCCCGGGCGGACAGGCGGAGTCGTTCGGGAGGAGAACGGCGGCATGAGAACGAGCGGCATGAGGAAGAACGGTCGGTCGTTGCAGGTCAGGATGAGACCATGTGCGTGAGGCGAGTCAACGCGGGGGGTACCTAAACTCCCAGCGGCCGCTTTGGCGGCAAATGCGCACGATTTCGACAAATCCTGCGCAGGATCGTGAAAGACACGGCGCGCCGGCATGCGGCATAGGGCGCCATCTGGCGACGGACCCCTCCGGCCGGCGCCGCCGAAGCATGCCTACCTCAAGTTCCCGGGCGGCGCGCGTCGCCGCCCTGATCATCGTCGCGCTCACCTGCGGCAGCTGTACCGTCGGGCCCGATTACCGGCCGCCCGAGCCGGTGCTGCCGGCGCAGTGGAACGCGCAACCGGCCGGCGCGCTGCCGCAGCCCGCCGATCTGCGCCGCTGGTGGGCGCTGCTCGGCGATCCGGTGCTCGACGCGCTGGTCGACGAGGCGGTGCGCGGCAACCTGCCGCTGCGCGAGGCGGTGGCCCGGGTCGAGGAGTCGCGCGCCCGCTATCGCGTCGCGCGCGCGGCGCTGTTTCCGGAGCTCGACGCCGAGGCGGTGGCGACGCGCAACCGGACGAGCCAGAACGGGCTGTTCCTCGGTGGCGAGGAGTACAGCGACTTCGCCGTCGGGGTCGCCGCGAGCTGGGAGCTCGATGTGTTCGGCCGGGTGCGGCGCGCGGTCGAATCGGCGACGGCCCTGGTCGAGGCGAGCGAGGAGGATCAGCGTACGGTGCTGGTCGTGCTGTGTGCGGAGGTGGCGCAGGCCTACGTCACGCTGCGGACGCTGCAGCAGCGCCTGGCGGTCGCGCAGGCGAACCTCGCCTCGCAGGAGGAGATCTTCCGGCTGACCAGCACGCGGCTCGAGCTCGGGCTGGCGTCCGGACTCGACGTCGCCCAGGCCGCGCAGGTGCTTGCCAGCACGCGCACGCTCGTCCCGCCGCTCGAGCTGGCGCTGACCGAAACGATCAACCGCCTCGACGTGCTGCTCGGTCAGCAGCCGGGCACGCTGCGTGCGCGCCTGATCGCGCCGGCGCCGATTCCGCAGCCGCCGGACGCGATCGCCACCGGTGTGCCCGCCGATCTGCTGCGGCAGCGGCCCGACATCCGGCGCGCCGAGCGCGAGCTCGCCGCCGCCACGGCGCGCATCGGCGTCGCCGTCGGCGATCTCTATCCGCGCTTCTCGCTGCTCGGCACCCTGGCGCTGAACTCGACCCAGATCGCCGACCTCTTCGAAGGATCGAGCCGCGCCTACGGCGTCGGACCGTCGATGGTGTGGAACCTCTTCGACGCCGGCCGCCTGCGCGCGTTCGTCGATGCCGAGGAGGCCGCCACCGCGCAGGCCCTGGCGCGGTACGAGCAGCAGCTGCTGGTCGCGCTGCAGGAGGTCGAGAATGCGCTCGCCGCCTGGGAGCGCAGCCGCGAGGAACGCGGTGCGGTTGCCGATGCAGTGGCCGCCTCGCGCGAGGCGCTCGATCTCGCGACGCTCCTCTACACCGACGGCGCGGTCGACTTTCAGAACGTCCTCGATGCGCAGCGCACGCTGCTCGAACTGCAGGAGCGGCAGGCGCTCACCGACGGCAACGTCGTGCGCAGTGTCGTCCGCCTGTATCTCGCGCTCGGTGGCGGCTGGGACCCCGCTGCGCTCGACCCTGACTCCGACGCGGCGCTGGCCGCCCTGCCGGCTGCTGCCGCACCGAGCCGCTCACCATGACCTATACGCCACGTCTTCCGTTCCGTTTCGCCGGCCGCTTGGCCGGCATGCTGCCACTGCTCGTGCTCGCGGCGTGCAATCCGCCGCCGCCCCCGGAGACCGTACCGCCGCCGCGCGTCACCGTCTCCCGGCCGCTGGCGCGCACCGTCGTCGACTGGGACGAGTACACCGGGCGGGTCGAAGCGATCGATGCCGTCGAAGTGCGGGCCCGCGTCGGCGGCTATCTCGAGTCGGTGAAGTTCACCGACGGCGCGATGGTCGAGGAAGGCGATATCCTGTTCGTCATCGACCCGCGTCCCTACGCCGCCATCCTGCGGCGGGCGGAAGCCGAGCTGGCGCTCGCCCGCGCGCGGCTCGAGCTGGCCGACAGCCGCTCGCTGCGGGCGCGGCGGCTCGTCGAGCGCAAGGCGATCTCGCAGGAGGAGGCCGACACGCGTGCCGCCGAGGCGCGCCAGGCGGCGGCGGGCGTACAGGCGGCAGCGGCGGCGGTCGAGGCGGCGCGTCTCGACGTCGCCTACACCGAGGTGCGCGCGCCGGTGAGCGGCCGGGTCGGCCGGCGGCTGGTGACCGAAGGCAACCTCGTCAACGGCGGGTCGGGGACACAGGGCACGCTGCTGACGACGATCGTCTCGCTCGATCCGCTCTACGTCTACTTCGAGGTCGACGAGCGCTCGTACCTCAAATACGTGCGCCTGGCGCGCGAGGGGCGGCTGCCGAGCTTCCGCAACAACCACAATCCGGTGCGCATCGCGTTCGCCGACGAGGAGGGGTTCCCGCACGAGGGGTACGTCGATTTCCTCGACAATCGCCTCGACGAGCAGACCGGCACGATCGTCGGCCGCGCCGTGCTGCCGAACCCCGGGCATCTGCTCAGCCCCGGCCTGTTCGCGCGGGTGCGCGTCGTCGGCAGCGGCGAGTACGACGCACTGCTCGTGCCCGACGAGGCGGTCGGCACCGATCAGGCGCGCAAGTTCGTGTACGTGGTCGACGGCGACGGACACGCCCGCTACCGGCGGGTGACGCTCGGCCCGGTGGTCGACGGGCTGCGCGTCGTGCGCGAGGGGCTCGCCGCCGAGGATCGCGTCGTCGTCGCCGGCGTGCAGCGCGCGAAACCCGACGCGCTCGTCGACGCGCACGAGGCGCCGCAGCAGGCGGCCGCTGCCGACCCGTCGCCGCCACCGACGCCGGCTGCCGCGGCGGACAGCGGAGCATCCTGAACGTGTCGCGCTTCTTCATCGACCGGCCGATCTTCGCCGCCGTCATCTCGATCCTGACGGTGATCCTCGGCGGGCTCGCGTACCGCTCGCTGCCGGTCGCGCAGTATCCCGAGGTCGTGCCGCCGACGATCGTCGTGCGCGCCTCCTATCCCGGCGCGCCGCCGCAGGTGATCGCCGACACCGTCGCGACGCCGCTCGAGCAGGAGATCAACGGCGTCGAGGACATGCTCTACATGTCCTCGCAGGCGACCACCGACGGGCAGATGTCGCTGACCATCACGTTCCGGCTCGGCACCGACCTCGACAAGGCACAGGTGCTGGTGCAGAACCGCGTCGCGATCGCGCTGCCGCGTCTGCCCGAGGACGTGCGGCGCGTCGGCGTGACGACGCTCAAGTCGTCGCCCGACCTGCTGATGGTCGTGCACCTGCTGTCGCCCGACGGGCGCTTCGACCAGCTCTACATCGGCAACTACGCGCTGATTCAGCTGCGCGACGCCCTGGCGCGCGTCGACGGCGTGGGCGACGTCATCCTCTTCGGGCTGCGCGAGTACAGCATGCGCATCTGGCTCGATCCCGAGCGGCTGGCGGCCCGCAGCCTGACCACCGGCGACGTCGTCGCGGCGCTGCGCGAGCAGAACGTGCAGGTCGCCTCGGGCGTGATCGGCCAGCCGCCGATGCCGCCGGGCGAAGCGTTCCAGCTGCCGGTGACGACGCTCGGCCGGCTGCTGACGCCCGAGCAGTTCGAGGACGTGGTGATCAAGACCGGCGCCGACGGCCGCATCACGCGCGTGCGCGACGTGGCGCGCATCGAGCTCGGGGCACGCGACTACGCGGTCAACAGCTATCTCGACAACCAGCCCGCGGTCGCCATCGCCATCCTGCAGCGCCCGGGCTCCAATGCGCTCGCCACGGCGGATGCCGTGGAGGCGGCGATGCAGGAGCTGTCGGCGCACTTCCCCGCCGGGCTCGCGCACCAGGTCGTGTACAACCCGACCGTCTTCGTGCGCGAATCGATCTCGGCGGTGATCGACACGCTCTACGAGGCGGTGGCGCTCGTCGTCCTCGTCGTGCTGCTCTTCCTGCAGACGTGGCGCGCGAGCGTCATCCCGCTGCTCGCGATCCCGGTGTCGCTGATCGGCACCTTCGCGGCGATGGCGGCGTTCGGCTTCTCGCTCAACGTCCTGTCGCTGTTCGGCCTCGTGCTGGCGATCGGCATCGTCGTCGATGACGCGATCGTCGTCGTCGAGAACGTCGAGCGCCACATCGCGCACGGGCTCGCGCCGCGCGAGGCGGCGCGGCGGGCGATGGACGAGGTGACACCGGCGGTGATCGCGATCGCCGTCGGCCTCTCCGCGGTGTTCGTGCCGACGGCGTTCCTCGGCGGCATCACCGGCGAGTTCTACCGCCAGTTCGCGCTGACCATCGCCGTCTCGACGCTGCTCTCGGCGTTCAACTCGCTGACCCTCAGCCCGGCGCTCTGCGCGCTGCTGCTGCAGCCGCACGGCGCGCGCACCGACTGGTTCGACCGTGTGTGGGAGCGGCTCTTCGGACGCTTCTTCCGCTGGTTCAACGGCGCCTTCGGGCGGCTCGCCGACGGGTATGCGCGCTCGGTTGGCTGGGTGCTGCGCCGCGCCGCGCTGGCACTCGCGCTGTACGTCGTGCTCCTCGGCGCGACCGGCGCCGGCTTCCATTGGATGCCGAGCAGCTTCATCCCGCCCCAGGATCAGGGATATCTGATCGTCGCGATCCAGCTGCCCGATGGCGCCTCGCTCGAGCGGACCGACGCGGTCGTGCGGCGCGCGACCGACATCATCCGCGCCACGCCAGGCGTGCACTTCACGGTCGCGTTCGCCGGCTTCTCCGGCGCGACGCGCTCGAACGCTTCCAATGCCGGCGCGATCTTCGTCGGCCCGGCGCCGTTCGCCGAACGCACGGCCGACAGCCCGACCGCGGACGAGCTGCTGGCAACGCTGAGCGAACGGCTGGCGGTGATCGAGGAAGCCGACCTGTTCGTCGTCGCGCCGCCGCCGGTGCGCGGGCTCGGCACTGCCGGCGGCTTCAAGCTGCTGGTGCAGGATCGCGGCGGCCGCGGCCTGCCGGCGCTGCAGGCGGCGACTGACGAGCTCGTGGCCGCCGCCGAACGGCAGCCGGGGCTCATCGATGTGTTCACGACCTTCCGCGCCGAGACGCCGCAGCTCTATGCCGACATCGACCGCGTGCGTGCGAACAAGCTCAACGTGCCGATCGGCAACATCTTCGACACGCTGCAGGTCTATCTCGGCTCGGTGTACGTCAACGACTTCAATCTCTTCGGCCGCACGTTCCAGGTCCGTACCCAGGCCGAGGGCGGGTTCCGCGCCGAGCCGGCCGACATCGCGCGGCTGAAGACGCGCAACGCGACGGGCGGCATGGTGCCGCTCGGCTCGCTGCTCGACATCGAGTGGCGCAACGGCCCCGACCGCGTCGTGCGCTACAACATGTACCCGAGTGCCGAGATCAACGGCGACACGGCCGCCGGCGGCAGCCTGAGCGAGGCGATGGCGACCATGGAACGCCTGGCGGCCGGGGTGCTGCCGCCAGGCTTCGCCATCGACTGGACGGACATCGCCTACCAGGCGCGGCAGGCCGGCAACACGGCGCTGTTCGTCTTCCCGCTCTGCGTGCTGTTCGTGTTCCTCGTGCACGCCGCCGAGTACGAAAGCTGGTCGCTGCCGCTGGCGATCATCCTCATTGCGCCGATGTGCCTGCCGTTCGCGCTGCTCGGCCTCTGGCTGCGCGGCCTCGACAACAATCTCATCGCGCAGATCGGCTTCGTCGTGCTCATCGGACTGGCGGCGAAGAATGCGGTGCTGATCGTCGAGTTCGCCAAGCAGCAGGAGGAGAAGGGGCTCGGGCCGTTCGACGCGGCGGTCGCCGCCTGCCATCTGCGCCTGCGGCCGATCCTGATGACGTCGCTCGCCTTCATCCTCGGCGTGCTGCCGCTCGCCAACGCCAGCGGCGCCGGCGCCGAGATCCGGCGCGCGCTCGGGACCGCGGTGTTCAGCGGCATGCTCGGCGTGACCGTGCTCGGTCTTTTCCTGACGCCGGTCTTCTACGTCACGCTGCGCCGCCTGACGGGTCGCTCGGCCGTGCACCGGACCGCCGACGAGACGCCGGCGACGCCGGCGCGTCCGGCCGCCTGAGTGTTCAGCGCCGCGGCGGCGTGCGCCGCGCCTGCTGCGGCGTGACGATCAGCGACTCTTTGGACCGTTCGGCCTGCTCGGCCGCCGCGGCGCGCACGAAGAACGCGAGGCTGGTGCGCACGAGCTGATCGACGAACGGGATGTCGCCCACCGGGCGATCGGACCCGAGCGCCGCCGCGACGCTCGCCGCCTGCGCGGCGCGCGCCGGTCGGCGGGTCGCCGCGAAGTAGTGCGCCATGCCGGTGAGCCGCCGCGCCCACACCGCGCGCTGCGGACCGTCGAAGATCGATTCGCGCGCGCGGGCGACGATCGCCTCGTAGCGTTCCTGCTGCTGCGCCTCGTTGAGCACCAGCGGGCTGTCCTGGATGGCGGCGATCTCCTCGAGGAACGGCGCCAGCTGCTCGGCGGGGCGGAACCAGGTGCGCAGCTCGGGCTCGGTGAGCAGCTCGATCGTGTCGCTGGCGGACACGTCGGCGGTCGTGGGCAGCGGCAGCGGCGAGGTCTCGGCAGCCGGCAGGCTGGTCAGCTGGGCGCGCAGCCCGGGATAATCGCCCGTCATACGCGCGTTCGCCGCCCGCGCCCACGCGAAGGCGCGGTGGATGAGGAAGTCCGCGTACCGCCAGTCGACCGCGGCCAGGCGGATCTCGTGCCGCGCCTCGAGCGCGTCGCGCAGTTCCCGCAGCGCCTTGCGGCTCGACGTATGCAGCGTGACTTCGCGCAGCCCGTCGGGATCGTTGAGCACGGCGAACAGGTGCGCGACGCCGCCGGGCTGCGGCTTGACCAGCCACACGAGCTGATCGCCCTGTCCGTCGATCGCGGAGACATACCCTTCGATCGCGGGACCCAGCACCGGCGCGGGCGACGCCGGCGTCTCCGATGCCGGCCGCGCGAGGCCGCGCTGCTCGAGACGATAGAGCGCGCGTTTCGCCTCGCGGCGTACCCGCTTGTCGGACGCCGTGCGTTCCAGCGCCGCGAGCGCCTGCAGGCTCTCGTCGCTGGCCAGCGCGCCGAGGCGGTGGGCAATGGCGACGTCGGCGGCGACGTCGCGTCCGAGCACCGCGGTCAGTGCCGCGGGGTCCGCATCGCCGGCAATCCCCCACTCGGCGAGCAGTCGTTCGCCGGCGCTCTGCAGGGCGTCAGGGCTGTGCCTGGCCATCCGCGCCCTGACCCTCCGCGGCGGCGGCCGGTGCCGGCGCGGCGCTCGCGACGGCGGGCCCGGGTGCCGCCGGCGCGGTGGCGGGGAGGCTGGCGAGGCGATCGGTGACGTGCTCGCGCAGCCACTTCGGATCCCACCACTCGACCGGATCGATGTGCGTGCCGTGCAGCATGATCGAGAAGTGCAGGTGATCGCCGCCGGCGAGACCGGACTCGCCGCTCTGTCCCACGACGTCTCCCGCGGCGACGGTCTGTCCCTCGCGTACGGCGATGCTGCTCAGGTGCCCGTACAGCGAGGAGATACCGAGGCCGTGGTCGATCACCACGGTATCGCCGTAAATGCCGAGATAGCCGGCGAACACCACCACGCCCGCCTGTGCGGCTTCGACCGGGGCGCGCTTGAGCGACGCGAGGTCGTAGCCCTGGTGTGTCTGCCGGTCGATCGTCTCGCCATTGTAGAGATACGCCCGGCGGTCGGCGAAGGCGCTCATCGGCGCCGCGTTCGGCTGGCGCCGGAACGGACCCGTCCACAGCGGCGCGGGCGCCGAGCGGGCGGTCACCGCGTCGAGCTTCTCCTCGGACTCGCGGCGCACGTCGCGGTTCACCGTCAGGTAGCCCTCGACGAGGTTCGCCGGCACTGGCTTGCCGACCTTCGACAGGATCTCCGGCACCTTGCGCTGCAGGAACGCGTCGTCGATCGTCAGCTGGCGGTCGGGGAAGCTGCGCGGCTTGATGCGCACCGGCAGCGCGCTCTCGGCGACGTTGCCGGCGGCGTCCGTCGCACGCAGCATCGGCTGGGCGTCGGCGGTGAGATCCTGCGGCACCGCGAACAGCGCCAGGGCCGCATCGTCGTCGGCGAAGTATCCGCGCACGGCGGGGAAGAAGTAGCCGTCGACCGCGACGCCGACGTCGGTTGCATCGGGCGAGACGCGGAACACCGCCATCGACGCCCCGCCCAGGCGCATGTTGTGCTGCGTGGTGAGCAGCTCGAGGCGCGGCGGCGTGACGTCGACGGTGACGTCGCGCGCCGCACGCGCGCCGCGCGAGCCGCCGAGCAGCGACCAGGCATATGTGTCGGCGATCACCTCGAGGCGCGCCGTGCCCTCGCGCACGCCGTGCTCGGCGAGATCGGCGGCGAGTGCGATGCGGCGCTCGTGCACCGGCGGCTCGGCCGCGATCTCCTCGCGATGCAGCGCGATCGGCTGGCCGTTGCTGATGAGGTGGACCTCGATCCACTTGAGTCCCGGGCGACCGGTGGCGCGCACCGTGAGATCGCCGTCGATCCGCCGCCCGAGCACATCCGGCATGCCGGCGAGCTCGATCTGCGGCGGTTCGGGCTCGAGCTTCCACCACCACACCATGCCCGCCAGCACCGCCGCCACCGCGACCAGGCCGATGACTGCCGTTCCCCTCACCTGCGCCCGCCCCGCGTTTTTTGCATGAGCCGACAGTTCCCGATGCACTCCGGCAAGTCAACGTTGCCGACGCGGCGTTGCCCTGGCGGAAGCTGCCTTGCCTTGACCTGGTGAACCCACTAAGCACGCACGGCCATGTCAGCGGTCGCGATCGCTCCAGCCGAAGGCCCGCTCGGCGTGCTGCTGCCCGGCCTCGGGGCGATCAGCACCACGCTCATTGCCGGCGTCGAGCTGGCCCGCAAGGGACTGGCGCAGCCGATCGGCTCGCTCACCCAGCTCGGGACAATCCGCCTCGGCAAGCGCACGGACGGCCGCACGCCACTGATCCGCGACTTCGTCCCCCTCGCCCGACTCGAGGACCTCGTCTTCGGCGCCTGGGACATTTTTCCCGACGACTGCTACCAGAGTGCCTGCCACGCCGGCGTGCTCGAGGCGGCGCAGCTCGAGCGCGTGCGCAAGGAGCTGGAGGCGCTCGCGCCCTGGCCGGCGGCCTTCGACCCCGCCTACGTCAAGCGGCTCCACGGCCCGCACGTGAAGCAGGGCGCGACGAAGCTGGCGCTCGCCGAGCAGATCATGGCCGACATCGAGGCGTTCCGGGAACGCACCGGCGCGCGCCGCCTGGTCATGGTCTGGTGCGGCAGCACGGAGAGCTTCCTGCGCGCCGAGGAGGTGCACGGCAGCCTCGCGGCGTTCGAACGCGGCCTGCGCGACAACCACCCGGCGATCGCGCCGAGCATGCTCTATGCCTACGCCGCACTGCGCATGGGCGTGCCATTCGCCAACGGCGCGCCGAACCTCACCGCCGACATCCCGGCCATGCTCGAGCTCGCCCAGGCGCGACGGGTGCCGATCTGCGGCAAGGATTTCAAAACCGGCCAGACGCTGATGAAGACGATCATCGCGCCCGGGCTGAAGGCGCGCATGCTCGGGCTGCGCGGCTGGTTTTCGACCAACATCCTCGGGAACCGCGATGGCGAGGTGCTCGACGAGCCGTCGTCCTTCCGGACCAAGGAGGAGAGCAAGCTGTCGGTCCTCGACGTGATCCTGCGCGAGGACCTGCACCCCGAGCTCTACGGCGACTACGTCCACCGCGTCGCGATCCACTACTACCCGCCGCGCGGCGACAACAAAGAAGGGTGGGACAACATCGACGTGTTCGGGTGGCTCGGCTACCCGATGCAGATCAAGGTCAATTTCCTCTGCCGCGATTCGATTCTCGCCGCCCCGCTGGTCCTCGATCTCGCCCTGTTCCTCGATCTCGCCCAGCGCAGCGGCATGCACGGCGTCCAGGAGTGGCTGTCGTTCTATTTCAAGAGCCCCCAGACCGCCCCGGGCCTGTACCCCGAGCACGATCTGTTCATCCAGCTCATGAAGCTGAAGAACACTCTCCGCCACCTGCGCGGCGAGGAGCTGATCACCCATCTCGGCCTCGAGTACTACGACTGACCCCCCCTCCCCGCAGCGGGTTCATGAGGGTCGCGCACCGGGCCGGCGAAGAAAATTCACTTGCTTTCCCAGTCCGGCCTTGACTCGTTCCGGAGTGCCGTCTACACCAGTCAAGCCCGGTAAAATCTTCCGTGGGCCTCTCCAGGCGGATGGCGACCGCTGGTTCACCCCGTTCATTCGACAGTCTGCTGTGGTTCTTGCAGTGCTCGCGCGTCAGCACCGCGTGATGAATGGGAACTTGCGGAGCGACTGGGCCCCGTGACTTCGGAGGGCACGAGTAGGTGACGACGATGCAGCGAAACCGTTCCCGCTCCAAGGCGCGCAAGCTCTCGGAGGACACCAAGGCGCATGCGCGCCCGTTCGACGAGATGGGCGAACGGATGCAGACCGAAAGCGGCGGCGGCGAGGAGATTGATGGCGTGATCTCCATGCTCGGCGAGATCGACGTCGAGAGCGTCGAATCCCTCGCCGAGGCCGGGCTGAGCAAGGAGGTTGCCGAGAAAGAGGGCGAGTGGGCCGAGGAGGAGCGCGAGGAGCGCCCCGCGGCGGCTGCCGCGGCAACGACGAGCTTCGCCGAGGACACGTCCGACCCGGTTCGGATGTACCTGCAGGAGATCGGGGCGGTGTCCCTGCTTAGCCGCGAGCAGGAAGTCGAGATCGCCAAGCAGATCGAGGAAGGCGAGAAGCAGGTTCGCGAGAACGTCCTCAACCACCCCTTCCTGATCAACTACCTCCTCGAGATCGCCGATCGCATCAAGGCGGGCGAGCTCAGCGAGCGCGAGCTGAAGGACGAGGAGGCCGAGGACGATTCGCAGGAGGAGGGGGTCGAGGAGGCGAGCGCCACCGATGGCGTGATCCTCAAGACGCTCGAACGCCTGCGCAAGGCCTCGACGGAGCTGGCGCAGGCGCGCGACGCGCATCGCAAGCTCAAGCGGCCGACGCCGCAGGCGGTGCGCAAGGTCGCGACCGCCGAGCAGAAGGTGCGCCGCATCCTCGACGAGCTGCAGCTCGGCCGCCGGCACATCACCACGGTGGTCGAGAAGCTGAAGAAGGCCGAGCGCGTGCTCGACCGCCAGCACGACCTGATCGCCGCGATCGAGAAGCGCACCCGGCAGAGCGCCGCGCAGATCCTGCGCCTGGCGCCGAAGATCAAGGGTGACGACGGGCGCGCCGCGTCGGGCGCCGCGCGCCAGCTCCGCCTCGGACTCGAGGAGGCGCGGCGCGTGGTCGACGAGCTCAAGGCGGCGCGCAAGCAGATCAGCGATCTCGAGGCCGAGGTCGGGATGAACCTCGAGCAGCTCACCCAGACGCTGCGCGTCATCCGTCAGGGCGAGTTCAAGGCGCAGGACGGCCAGAAGCGCCTGATCGAGGCGAACCTCCGGCTCGTGGTCAGCATCGCCAAGCGCTACACGAACCGCGGCCTCGGCTTTCTCGACCTCGTCCAGGAAGGCAACATCGGCCTGATGCGCGCGGTCGAGAAGTTCGAGTATCAGCGCGGCTACAAGTTCTCGACCTACGCGACGTGGTGGATCCGCCAGTCGGTCAGCCGCGCGATCGCCGATCAGGCGCGCACGATCCGCATCCCGGTGCACATGATCGAGACGATCAACAAGGTCGTCCGCTCGTCGCGCTACCTCGTCCAGCAGCTCGGTCGCGAACCGACCCCGGAAGAGATCGCCTCGAAGATGGAGATGCCGCTCGACAAGGTGCGCAACGTGCTGCGCATCGTGAAGGAGCCGGTGTCGCTCGAGACGCCGATCGGCGACGAGGAGGAGAGCTCGCTGGGCGATTTCGTCGAGGATCGGCAGACGGTGTCGCCGGCCGACGCCGCGGTGTACACGAGCCTCGAGGAGCAGACGCGCAAGGTGCTCGCGACGCTGACGCCGCGCGAGGAGCAGATCCTGCGCATGCGGTTCGGCATCGGCGAGAAGTCGGACTATACGCTCGAGGAGGTCGGCCAGCGCTTCGCGGTGACGCGCGAGCGCATCCGGCAGATCGAGGCCAAGGCGCTGCGCAAGCTGCGGCATCCGAGCCGTGCGCGCTCGATCGAGTCGTTCGTCGGCGGGAATTGAGAGTCGGGCGGCGGACGCATTTCGGTGGTGGGGTTGAGAGGAGGCGGAGAAATGCTCAAGGGCAGCGATCTCGAGGACGAGCTGCGGCGTTGGCGCGAGAATCGCGCGCGCAAGCAGACGGAGCGTCAGGTCCCGCAGGACCGGCGCACCGTGCGGGTGAACGGCCAGGAAGTCGTGGTCGTCACCAAGCCGAAGCGCGCCGGTCTCGGCTGACGTTCACCAACGCGTTGACACAACGCGGCGCGACGGCCAAGGTCGTCGCATGCTGCGACGTCGCGCGTTGGTACTGAGTCTGCCCATCGGGTTGCTGCTGGCTGCCCCGGCGCTGGCGAAACGGCCCAGCTGCGAGGATCTGCTGGCGGCGCGCGAGCGCGGGACGTCCGCGGAGGCGGTCGCCGAGCAGTTCCAGACCACGCGCGCGCGGGTACACGCCTGCGAGCGGATCGAAGCGCAGTACGAGCGCCTCGCCGCGCAGCGTCGCGACGTGGCGGCGGCGCGCCTGCGGCGCACGCGTTGATGCGGTGCGCGCCCGACGGCGCGCACGCCGGTTCGTGGTTGCCTCTCCCCACCCCGGCGCCTATCGTGACGCCATGCGCCGTGCCCTGAGGGGGTTGTTGGTCGCCGTGGTCCTGCTGGTCGCGGCGAACCCGGTGGCAGCGCAATCCCTGCGCTACACGCTCGTACCCGGCAGCCTGCTGATCACGCACTGCAACGGCTGCGATCCGGTGCGGACGTACAGCGAACGGCTGACCGGACGCTTCGAGGTCGGCCGGCTGCCCGCCGACGGGTACACCGTCGACGCCGTGACCGGCGTCGCCTGGTCGAGCGGTGCCATGCGCATCACCGGCAGCGGCTTCCTGCAGCGGTTCGACGACGGCAGCTTCACGATGGTGATCGATGCGCGGTTCAACGGCGTGCCGGTCCTGCTGACCAGCGAGCGGCTGCGCCGCCCGCTGCGCGGCGTGCTGCAGGTCGAGCTGCAGTCGCCGCCGGGCACGTACAGCGGCTTCACGCTGCGCCTGCTCGCGGAACCCGAGCGGTCGACGGGGCCCGACGAGGACGGCGACGGCATCAGCGATGGCGTCGACAACTGCCCGGCCACGCCGAGCGCCGATCAGGCCGATGCCGATGGCGATCTCGTCGGCGATGCCTGTGATCGCTGTCCCGATACGCCGTTCAACGAGCCGGCCCTGCCGAACGGCTGCGCGCTCGCCCAGGCGTGCCCATGCCAGGGGCCGATCGAGGGCGGCGAGTGGCGCAGTCAGCGCGCCTACGTGCAGTGCGTCGCCCGCTCGCTCAAACACCTGCGCGTGCGCGGCCAGATCGGCCGCGCCGAAGTGCGCGAGCTGCTGCAGACCGCCGTTCGCTCCGGATGCGGACGGCGCGCCCTGGCAATGCAGTAGGCGGCGGCGCGGCTGCCTCAGCGCGTGTAGCCGCGCGTCGACTCGACCGCCGCTTCCGTGGCGCTGTTCAGATAGGCGAGCACGCCCGGTGCGTCGAAGTACTCGAAGCACCACATTGCCGCCGCGCCGAGAATCGCGCCGTAGAAGAACTCGCGCACGCCGGGATTATAGGCGGGCGGGCGCCCGCCTCAACCGATTTGTTCCCCGGAGAACAGGGCACTCTGCGCTGTCGTCCCATCCTCTGGCGGGCGTCTCCGTCGGCGCCTGTTGGATCCACGAGACGACGGATCGTGCGCAACCGGAGGGCGCAGCTCCCGCCGCGCCCTCCAACGTCCGTTGCCTGTTCGACCGGCGTCGACGGAGCGGCCGCGGAGGTGCGTTGCCTGTCGCAACGCGGCGGCGCGCTGCATGCGGGCGGGACGCCCGCGGTCCGGGAGGCTGGCGGGCGCGGCTTCCCTTACGGGAAGATGACCGTCGACTCGCGCGCGCCCTCGAGGAAGGGCTCGTTCGCGGTCGTGTGCAGGGTGCCGTTCTGGCCGGTGAAGCGGTCGATGACCAGGCCGATCAGCGGCGACGAGACGCCGCGCACGATCAGGTGCGCGGTATCCGACCCGAGGACGTTCTTGCTCAGCGTGCTGAAGCGCGTGAACGACTGATCGCTCGGCCGGCCGAGGCAGGTCTGCCGGTACGACGACGAGAACACCTGCTCGAACTCGTTGATGATCGCCATCTGCACGACCGTCTCGGTCGGCGTCTGCGTCAGCAGGTCCTGGGCGCAGGGCACGGTGATCAGCTGGCTCACCGCTCCGCCGCTCTGCTGCGACAGCACGATGAAGTGCAGGCGGTCGGGGCAGGCCTCGTAGGTGAAGCCGTCGAGGTCGATGAAGCCGCTGTACGGGCCGGGAGACAGGCGCTGGAACCCGATCGCGTCGTAGCCGACGGTCTCGCCGGCGAAGCGGTCGTAGACCAGTGCGCGTCCCTGCAGGACGTTGTGCGCCTCGAGCTCGGGGCGGTTGGAGGCGACGGCGCACTTGAGCTCGCCGACGCCGTCGAACGGCGGCACGGCGGTGAGCGTCAGCGGGTTGCTGGTGCCGTCGTAGGCCAGCCACGAAAGCGGCTGCCGGGCGGTGAGGCGGACGAAGAATCCGACTTCGATGCAGTCCGACTGGCGGACGTAGAAGCACTGCAGCTCGATGTCGCGATCCGACATGTTCATCAGCTCGATGCGCGTGTCGTACGTCGAGGTCGAGGCGATGTAGGGCAGCACGATCAGCGCCGAGGCGAGCTTCTGCGCCGGCGCCTGGCCCTGCGCGGCGGCGAGGAAGCCGACCTGCCCGTCGTTGTTGAGCGTCGGAATCGGCGTCGCGGTCGGCCGCGGCGTGAACGTGAACGTCGGCGGGCGCGTCGCGCTCGGCGTGCGCGTCAGGGTGGCGGTGCGGCTCGGAGTCGCCGTGCGCGTCGGCGGCCGGGTCGCGCTCGGCGTGCGCGTGCGCGTCGCGGTACGGGTCGACGTGTACGTGCGCGTCGGGGTCGGCGTGCGCGTCAGGGTGGCGGTGCGGGTCGGCGTCGTCGTGCGCGTCGGCGTCGTCGTGCGCGTCGGCGGCACCACGGTCGGCGTGCGCGTGGCCGGACGCGGAGTCGGCGTACGGCGCGCAAACGGCGACACGCGCCACGACTCGAGTGCGCCGCCCAAGGCCCGCAGCACGGCATCCCAGTCGATGCCCGGCTGGGCGACCGCGGGCGTCGCGGCGGACAGTGCCACAGCCGCGAGCACGGCGGCGACCAGACGTCGCGGCGAGCGGACGCGCCTCATGGCAGACGGATCTCCCCGGGCCGGCCGCCGCGCAGTGCCGGCTCGTTGCCGGCCGTGCCGGCGGCGCCGTTCGGCGTGCGGAAGCGGTCCACCAGCATCGCCAGCACCGGCGTCTGCACGCCGCGCACGATGATGTGGCCGGTCTCGGTGCCGAGCGTCGCGCGCGTGAACGCGGTGCTGATCTGGCGCAGCGGCCGCCGCGCGTAGCAGCTGACCGTGGTTGACGCGGAGAGCTGCTGTTCGAATTCGTTGACGACCACGAACTGCACCGTGGTCGGGGGCGCGACGAGATTCTCGAGATCCTCGGAACAGGGCGCGAGCACGATCTCGGTTTCGGTGTCCGGCTGCAGGGCGACGCTGCTCTGGAAGACGAAGTGCTGCTCGTCCGGGCACTGGCTGTAGGTGGCGCCGTCGAGCGAGATCAGGCTGGTGTACGGACCCTCGACGAGGCGCAGGAAGCCGACCGCGCTGTAGCCGATCGTCTGCCCGTCGGCGCCGAACACTGCCGCCCGGCCCTGGATCGCGTTGTGGCGATCGAGGCCGACGTCGTCCGGCTGCACGATGCACTTGAGCTCGCCGGTCTGGAAGAACGGCGGCACGGCCGTCAGCGCATGGCTGAACAGGCCGCGGCTGGCGAGCCACGACAGGGGCTGGTTCGGCGTCAGTTGGACCTGGAAGTTGAGTCCGCTGCACGACCCCGCGGGAACGTACAGGCACTTCAGCTGCACGGGGCGCTGCGTCAGGTTGACGAGCTCGATGCGGGTGTCGGTGACCGCCCCGCCGCCCTCGACGACGACGAGCGGGTAGATGAGCACCGCCGACGGCAGTCGCTGCGGGGGCGCCTCGGCGCCCGCCGCGCCGCACAGCGCGACGCCAAGCGCCAGCATCGCTGCCAGACACCGACCGATCGAAGAAACGCGCTGCGTCATGAAACCGGCGCGCAGCATAGGCGCGCGCGTCGCCAGTGTCAATTAAAAAACCCGGCTTTCTTGATGTGTCGCAAGCTGCCGAATTAGATGGCGTTCATGGCACACGCGGACGAGTTCCGCTTCTGCGCGGCGTGCGGTGCGGGCCTGCGGCCGGAAGTCCGCGGCGATCGCCCGCGACCGGTGTGTTCGGCCTGCGGTCGCGTCGTGTGGCGCAACCCGGCGGTCGGCGTGGCGGTGGTGCTGCGTGCCGGCCGCGACGTCCTGCTCGGCCGCCGGGCGCGCGGCGCGTACGCCGGGCGGTGGTGCATTCCGTGCGGCTACGTCGAGTGGGACGAGGACGTGCGCGACGCGGCGCAGCGCGAGCTGCGCGAGGAGACGGGCCTCGACGCCGAGCTCGGCGCGGTGCTCGCGGTGCACTCGAACTTCCACGACCGCGCCCGGCAGACGGTCGGCATCTGGTTCGCCGGCCGCATCGTCGGCGGCCGTGCGACCCCCGGCGACGACCTCGACGCGCTCGGCTGGTTCGCTCCCGACACGCCGCCGCCGCTCGCCTTTCCCACCGACGCCGCGGTGCTCAGCGAGCTCGCGAAGGCGGAGTGACGGCGCCGCCCGCAGGCCACGTTCGCGTCGCGCAGCGATCACGCCGATCGCCGCAGGCTGCGGGCCATACGCAGACGCCGGATGCGTTCGCGCAGAGGCCGGCACCTCGTTGACTTGGCGGCGCCTTTCGGGGCAGGGTTCCCCGGTTCCGCTCTCACCCCGGCGCGCCGACCGACGCGCCCCTGAGCACGACCACAGATTCAGGAGGAGACACACATGGCACGGTTGCTCGAAGGGAAGGTTGCGATCGTTACCGGCTCGGGCCGCGGCATCGGGCGCGAGGAAGCGCTGCTGATGGCGCAGCACGGCGCCAAGGTGGTGGTGAACGATCTCGGCGCCCACTTCGACGGCAGCGGCGCGGACACGAGCCCGGCGCAGCAGGTCGTCAACGAGATCAAGGCGATGGGCGGCGAGGCGGTGACCAACGGCGAGAGCGTCGCCGACTTCAAGGCGGCGAAGCGCATCGTCGAGTGCGCGCTCGACAACTTCGGCAAGCTCAACATCCTCGTCAACAACGCCGGCATCCTGCGCGACCGCATGATCTTCAACATGGCCGAGGAGGACTGGGACTCGGTCATCGCCGTGCATCTCAAGGGCACGTTCGCGATGAGCCGCCACGCCTGCGAGTACTGGCGCGAGGAGCACAAGAAGGGGAACATCCTGAACGGCCGCATCATCAACACCTCCTCGGATGCCGGGCTGCTCGGCAACGTCGGCCAGTCGAACTACGGCGCGGCGAAGGCGGCGGTGGCGCTGATGGCGATCACGATGGACGCCGAGATGGCGAAGTACGGCGTCACCTGCAACGCGATCGCGCCCGTCGCGCGTACCCGCCTGACGGTGGAGGCGACGCCGTCGACGGCGCCGATCATGGGCCGGCAGGTCGAGGAGGGCACGTTCGACGTCTTCGACCCGCGCAACATCGCGCCGCTGGTCGCCTGGCTGGCGAGCGACGATGCCGCCAACGTGCACGGCGAGGTGTTCCGCGTCGGCGGCGGCACCGTGTGGCTGATGCAGGGCTGGCACTCGGTCGGCAAGGTGTCGCAGAAGGCGACCTGGGAGCCGGCGGTGCTCGGCGAGAAGCTCAAGGCCGAGCTCGCCAAGGGCATCACCGCGAAGGAGAACATCGGCGCCGTCCTCGCCGAGGCGCTGAGCTGACGCGTGGTTCCGGGAGGCCGGCGCGTCCGGTCTCCCGGGACATCATCCCGGCCGTGTCGTCCCGTCGCACGATCCTGATCGTCTGCCACGCGAACACGAGCCGCAGTGCGATCGCCCAGGCGCTGCTGCGCCGGCTGCTCGCCGAGCGCGGGCTCGGCGACCGCTACGAGGTCATCTCGGGCGGCATCGCCCCGTACGCGCGCGATGGCGCGCTGGTGTCGCTCGATGCCCGGCTCGTGCTGCGCGACGAGGGCATCGAGCTGCCGCCGGACAGCGTCGCCACCGACCTCAAACGCCACCGCGATCTGATCGGTCGCGCCGACCTGATCCTCGCGATGACCGCCGAGCAGATCCGCATGCTGCGCGACGGCTGGCCGGAGGCGGCGGGGAAGCCGATCTACACGCTGAAGGAATTTGCCGGCCACGCCGGCGACATCGACGATCCCGCCCGCCGCGACGAGTCGGTGTTCGCCGCCTGCCGCGACGAGATCAAGATCTGCCTCGAGCGGATGCTGTCGCGGCTGGCGTGACGCGCAGCGGCACGCGCAGGGCGTCCGCGCCGACGATCCCGCTGCGGCCGTCGACGGCCTGCGTGACGCGCAGCTCGAGCTCGTAGTCGCCGGCGCGCGCCGGTGCGGCGAGCGTCCAGCGCACGGTGATCGGTTCGCCGGGCGCGCCGTTGATCGGCAGGGGAATGACGTCGCCCGCGTCCGGCACCGGCGTCGAGCCGGCGTACCAGCGCACCAGCACGAACGTGAGATGGCGGGCGCTGATGATGCCGTCGCCGTTGAACGCGGGCCAGGTCGCGTCGCCCCGATTGACGATCTCCAGCGCCACGTCGCGCCGTTCGCCGGCCTCCATCGTCGCCGGCAACGCCAGCGGCCGCAGGCTGCTGGCGAGCTGTGCCGGGGCGAGCGTCGCAACGCGCGGCGGCGGCTGGTCGCGGAACGCGTCGACCATCACCGGCAGCAGCTCGGCGGGCCGGAGCCCGTTGCGCGCCGCCCGCACGATCTGCAGATCGCTCCAGTCCCACACCCGCCACGTCGCCCGCTCGAGCGGCACCGGTTCGCGGTTCCAGCGATCGTCGGCGCCGTAGACGCCGATTGCCTGCACGGCGATGCCGTACAGCGCGAGCGCCGCCACCGCCGCCTGCCGCGCCCGCCCGCGGCACCATGGCACCAGCCCGTAGACGAGCAGCAGCGTCAGCACCGGCAGGACGTCGGTGAAGTAGCGCGGGCCGTACGTGTACCCCGCCCACCATTCGACGAAGCTCGCGTACAGCAGCACGTGCAGCGCCAGCCCGATCGTCAGCCAGCGCAGCCAGGGCGGGGCAGGGACGCGCCAGACCCGCACCGCGCCCCAGAGCGCGAAAACCATGAGCGGCGTGAACACCAGCAGGCCGCGGTTGGGGCTGACGAGCAGCCCCGCGAGGCCGGTCGCAATGTCGGGGCGGAAGTGGTCGAAGCCGCCATAGCCGCCGGTGATCGAGCTGAAGAGCGACAGGTTGTAGAGCGCGACCGCGAGTGCCGCCGCGCCCGGCAGCGCGGCAATCAGCCACGCGCGCCGGCGCTGGTGCACGAGGACGTACAGCACGGCGAGGGCCGCGAAGATCGCCATCTGCGGGCGGTTCGCGACCGCGACCGCGAGCACCGCCCCGGCGCCGAGCAGGGCCGCCGTCGAGGGGACCGGCGGCAGCAGCAGCACCGTCAGCATGATCAGCGTCAGCTGCGCGAGCGCATGCGGCCAGAGCGCCTGGCTGGCGATCGACCAGGTGCTGGTGCCGAGCCCGTAGATCAGCGTCAGCGCCAGCGCCCAGCGCCAGCTGGTCAGCCGCCGCAGCGCGACGAACAGCAGGCTCGCCGCGAGCGCGGTCAGCGTCGCCGCCGCCAGCCGCTCCATCACGACGATGACCACACGCGCGCGCACGTCGTCGTAGTCGATGCCCTCGGCGGCGAGCCACGCCGCGGGCAACACGTACAGCGGCGTCACCACCAGCGCCGTGGCGACCGTCGACACCGACCAGAGATGGCCGTCGCGCGGATGGACGTAGTACGGCAGCCGCCCGCTCGGGCCGCGCTCCCACGTGAACTCGTCGAGGTCGAGGTCGCCCTCGCGCAGCACGCTGAACGGCAGCAGCCGTGTCGGGATGCTGTCGCCGGCACCGCGGAGGCGGAAGTTGAGGGTGTAGATGGCCCCGAGGAGGACGAACAGCGCCAGCGCGATCAGCGCCGTACGCGGCGCGCGCGGCGGCGCCGCTGAGGGCATTCGTGCTGCCATGCCGGCGCGAATCTGCCCGCGCCGCGCGGTTGCGGCAAGTCCGAAGGCGCCGCGGCCTCGGTGCGGACGCACGATCTGGCCCGGGAGTGCTACCATCGCGGCATGCGCGCGATGGTGCTCGAGCATCCGGCGCCGGTCGAGAACGCGCCGCTGCGGCTCCTCGAGCTGCCGGTGCCGCAGCCCGCGGCGGGCGAGATCCGCGTGCGGGTGCGCGTGTGCGGCGTCTGCCGCACCGACCTGCACGTCGTCGAGGGTGAGCTGCCGCCGCAACGCCCGTGCATCGTTCCCGGCCATCAGGTCGTCGGCGTCGTCGATGCGCTCGGCCCCGGCTGTACGCGCCTCCGTCGCGGCGACCGGGTAGGCATCGCGTGGTTGCGCGAGACGTGCGGGGTCTGTGCGTACTGCCGGCGCGGCGCCGAAAACCTGTGCCCGAACGCGCAGTTCACCGGCTGGCACGCCGACGGCGGCTTCGCGGAGTACGCGCTGGTGCGTGAGGCGTTCGCCTATGCGCTGCCGGATGCGATCGGCGATGCCGAGGCCTCGCCGCTGCTCTGCGCCGGCATCATTGGCTACCGGGCGCTGCGCCGCGCCAATCCAACGCCGGGGTGCCGTCTCGGCCTGTACGGGTTCGGTGCCTCGGCGCACATCACGATCCAGATCGCCCGCCATCTCGGCTGTCGGGTCTTCGTCATGACGCGCGAGGCGAAGCATCGCGCGCTCGCCGCACAGCTCGGCGCCGAATGGACCGGCGACGCCGCCGCCACGCCACCCGAACCGCTCGACAGCGCGGTGCTGTTCGCGCCCGCCGGTACGCTGGTGCCGGCGGCGCTCGCCGCGCTCGATCGCGGCGGCACCCTGGCGCTCGCCGGCATCTATCTCAGCGAGATCCCGCCGCTCGACTACGCGCGCCACCTCTTCTACGAGCGCACGCTGCAGAGCGTCACCGCGAACACGCGCGAGGACGGTCGCGAGCTGCTGCACCTCGCGGCCGCGATCCCCATCCGCCCGCACACGGTGCCGTTCGACCTCACCGACGCGAACCGCGCGCTGCGGCAGCTCAAGCACGACGGCTTCGAGGGCGCCGCCGTGCTGCGCGTCAGCTGAGCCGCGGTGCTCGGCGCTGGCCTCGTGGCGCGGCGCCGTATAGGAAGCGCCGCGGGGAATTCATGCGTTGCGGTGTGGTCGGCCGCGGGCTGTGCGGCGTCGTGATGCTGCTCGCGGCGGTCGCCGCGAGCGGCCAGCCGCCGCCTGAGCTCGAGGTGGTGCCGCTCGACGAGGAGTTCGAGCTCGAGGTGGCCGAGGAACCGAGCGGCTTTCCCGACCCGCTCGAGAGCTCGAACCGCCGCATGCTGTGGTTCGATCAGCAGGTCGATCGCTGGTTCGTCCGACCGCTGGTCAAGACCTACCAGTTCCTCGTCCCGCCGCCCGCGCGCCGCGCCGTACGCCGCTTCTGTCTCAATCTCACCTCGGCGTCGGTGCTGATCAACGATCTCCTGCAGCGCGAGTGGGGCGACGCGTGCATCACCGCCGAACGCTTCGCGATCAACTCGACGGTCGGCGTCGGCGGCCTCTTCGACCCCGCCGCCGCGATCGGTCTCGAGCGGCACAGCGCCGACTTCGGCCAGACGCTGGCGCTCGCCGGCGTCGGCAGCGGGCCCTATCTCGTCATGCCGCTGTTCGGGCCGTCGACGGTGCGTGACGCCGGCGGTGCCGTCGTCGACTTCTTCCTGCAGCCGATGCTCTACATCCTGCCGTTCGCGCAGCTCTTCATCTACGAGGGCTCGCTCAGCTTCTCGAGCGGCCTCGCGGCGCGCGACTACTACAGCGAAGGCATCGACGCGCTGCGCGCGTCATCGGTCGACTACTACTCGGCGCTCTACAACGCCTACTACCAGACCCGCACCGCGGAGATCTGGCACCGCCGCGAGGACCATCGCCGAGAGGACACCGCCACCGGTGGAGAGGTCGACCCAGTGACCAGTGACCAGTGACCGGTGACCGGTTGCGTCGCCCCGATCTTCCAGCGTTCTGGAGGGCGCCGCTCCGTCGGCGCCTGTTGGATTGAGCGACGAGCGCTCGGTTCAACAGGCGCCGA
>CBFGUK010000016.1:0-45758 GCA_965651925.1 uncultured bacterium
TGGACTCCTCTTCCCCGGAAAGGGGTCAGGTGTCCACGAAACCGGGGTAACTCCATCTTCGTCCAGCTGGGCCGCCCAAGGGTCATCTTTGAGACACGTGGCGCCAGCCTGGCCGTGGAGCCGTTCCTCTACCTTGCCGTCGAAGAGCCTCGGGGACGCATCGTCTCGATCGGCGAAGCATGTCCAAATCGGGCGGCCCATCGTGTGGCGCTATTCGCTGATGAGCCCCTTCCCTTCGCGAGCATCAGCCGCCGCGAGCTTGCCGAGGCATTCTTCCGCTACGCGTACATGAAGATTCGCCCACGGTTCGCGATTCTCGCTCCCATCGTCGTGCTGCTTCCGACCGGTGACGAATGCTTCACTTCGGAGTGTGCCCAGCATCTTGTGCAGGCCGCCGCTGCTGCCGGAGCATCCGAGGTGTACTGGAACCGGGCATTCGCCGAACAGTACGGGCTCGCGCCTAACAAGGCGTTGCAGCTGACGCCGGCCGCGAAGCCGATCTGCCAACGGGAGGCGGCGGGCAGCGGCCCGCGCAGCTGAACGCTGGCGTTAGGCTCCACACGCATTCTCGGATGGACGAGCTACAGCGGCAGGCCGAGGAGGTCCGCGCGTTGGCCGGGGAGCCGCCCACGCCGGAGCGCTGGAGGGGGCCGTCCGAGCGGCCTGCGGAGCAAGTTCGAAGGCACGCAGTCAGTCGCGCTGCGCGTTCTGGGCGCCTGGGGCGGGCGCGAGGCGGTGGCTGAGCTGCGGCGCTTCCTGGTGGAGGCGTTCGGCCGGGAGGCCGGTTGGGGCATCCGGGGCGTGGCGGCGCGGGAGCTCGCGCGCTGGGTCACCGGGGAGGACGCCGCCTGGGTGCTCGACCTGTACTTCGGGCTCCCGGATGCGCGGCAGAAGCACGAGCTGGTGCGTCTGGTGATCGTGCTCCCGCCAGAGGCGGCGCGGCCGCGCCTGATGGCTGAGCTTCGCAGTCCCGACCCATTGAACCGGCAGGCAGCAGTGAAGGCGATCGGGAACATGCCGTACCCGGACCGGCGTGCGCTGCTTGGAGGGTGCGCGATGATCCCCACCGCGTCGTGAGCAGGAGCGCCCGCCTCCTCACGCAGGAGACCTAACGAGTGGTTGAGGCGGACGTGGCCCGCCACGCGTCGTGGTGATCCGCTCGCCGGCCGTATCGAGCGAGCCGCCGGCGTCGCGCAAACGTACAGGGAGAGGGAACCTGAGCGTCAGCTCAGCTCGAGCATGCGGCGCAGGGAGCGTTCGGCGCCCTGGCGGATCTCCTCGTCGAGCGTGACCTCGAACTCCATGCGCTCGAGCGCCCGCTCGGTCGCCTCGAGGGTGATCATCTTCATGAACTGGCAGAGCTTGCAGGCACGGTAGAACGTCTTCTCCGGCACCTCGAGGAGCAGCTTCTCCGACAGCCCGCACTCGGTGACGATCAGGAACTCCTGCGCCGGGCTTTCCTTCGCGTAGCGCACCATGCCGCTGGTCGACAGCACGGCGTCGGCGAGCGCCAGCACGTCGCTGCGGCACTCGGGATGGACGAGCACCTTCACGTCCGGCAGCGTGCGCTTCACGGCGAGGATGTTCTCGGGCGTGATCTGGTGGTGCACGTAGCAGTTGCCGTGCCAGCTGATCACCGTCTTCGAGGTCTCGCGCTGCACATAGCTGGCGAGGTGCTCGTCGGGGACGAACAGGATGTGCTCGGTCGGCAGCTTCTCGACGATCTTCACCGCGTTCGCCGACGTGACGCAGACGTCGACGACCGCCTTCACCGCCGCCGAGGTGTTCACGTACGCGACCACCTGCAGATCGGGATAGAGCTGGCGGAGCTCGTCGCGGCGCGCGACGAGCGCGTCGGGATCGACGCTGTCGGCGAGCGAGCAGCCGGCGCGCAGATCCGGGATCAGCACCGTCTTCTCCGGCGACAGGATCTTCGCGCTCTCGGCCATGAAGTGGACCCCGCAGAGCACGATGACCTCGGCGTCCATGCGCTGCCCCTGGCGTGCCAGCTCCAGCGAGTCGCCGACGAAATCCGCCACCTCGAAGATCTCCGGCCGCTGATAGTTGTGCGCGAGGATGACCGCCCGGCGCTCGCGCTTGAGCGCCTGGATGCGCCCGATGGTCGCCGCCATCGCCTCGCATGCCTCGGGACTGTAGAGGTTCGGCTGCCCGAGCCGGGCGAAGTTCTCGGCCAGCTGGGCGCCGCTGAGCGGAGGGTTCGCCGACATGGTCCCACCCTAGGTCGCTTCGACCGGCTCATCAACGGCGGGGGGCCGCGGCAGCCAGAGCAGCCGGCAGCCATGCGGCGGAACACCGGCGAGGCGCACCTCGCCGTCCGTGACCGGCAGCTCGGCCTCGCTCCACACCTCGGTCGCCACCCGGCCAGACGGGATCGCCACGGCGCGGTCGCCGCTGCGCGCGCCGAAGTTGAACACCGCCGCCGCCTCGCCCTCGGCGTAGCTCGCGCGCAGGCGTTCGGGGAACGGGCTGGTGAACAGGTCCTCGACGCGCGCCGTGCCGCCGAGGAGCGGCAGCACGCGCTCGATCCAGGCGAGCCGCTCGCCGGTCAGCGTGTCGAGTCGGTCGCCGAGCACGAACATGCCGTCGGTGAGCGCGATCGCGGTCGCCAGGCTGCGCACCTCGTCGGCGCTCAGCTGCGTCTCGCCGGACCGCACCAGCAGGCAGTCGGGATCGTTCAACCACAGCCGCCGGTGCATGAAGGCGCGCGTCAGCACGTTGCGCAGCGCGTGTGCGGTGGCGACCCCGTGCCGGCCGCGGTTGAGCCGGCGGCTGATCCAGTTCTCCCAGAACGGGGCGACGTCGGGGCCGATGCGCATGCCGTCGACGATGCCGATCGCCGGGCCGAGCGGACACCCGCAGCCGAGCAGGAACGCGTCCTCCCCTGCCCCTTCGCGGATCGCCTGCAGGCCGCGGCGCAGCGCGGCAGCGCGGGTGACGTCGGGGTTGGCGCGCACCGCGGGCAGCGCCGCGGCGTAGAGGAAGTCGAGCTTGAGGATGCGGTAGCCCCACTGATGCACGATCGTGCGCGCCAGCTCGCGCAGCCAGTCGCAGACATCATCGCGGCTGGTATCGAGCGCGTAGGCCGACCGCGCGAGCCCCCAGGCGGGATTCCAGCACGCGCTGCGCAGGCGCCCGCTGGCGGTGCGCAGCAGCCACTCCGGCCGGGCAGCGAAGAGGCGCGACTCGGGACGGACGAGGAACGGCGCCAGCCAGATGCCGGCATCGAACCCGGCGCCCTGGATGCGCTGCGCAAGCCAGCGCATGCCGTGCGGGAACTTCTCGTTCGACTCCAGCCAGTCGCCGATCGCCCGCTGGTAGCCGTCGTCGACCTGGACGTACTCGCAGCGGATGCGCGACCGCAGCGCGCGCAGCTGTTCGAGGTTGTCGAGCACGTCGCGCTCGCGCACGGCGGTGAAGTAGTAGTACCAGGAACACCAGCCGAGCGGCGCCCGCGCCGCGACGCGCGCCTGCATCGCGGCGCCGCAGGCCGCGGCCCACGCCGCGAGCAGCGCCCAGCCGTCATCGCCCGCCGCGAGCCAGAGCGGCGGCAGCTCGAGCCGCGTGCCGGGCCGCAGCGGGATGCGATCGCCATCGACCACCGCCGCCCAGCGCTCGAACCGCCGGCGCGGGACGTTCACCTCGACCCCGGTGGTGAAGCGCGCGGTCTCGAGAAATCCGGCGGCGAACGCCGCGCCGCTGGCGCGGTCGACGATCGCCGTGACGAGATCGGAGCGGAAATCGCCGCGCCGGCCGCTCACCTGGTTGACCGGATCGGTCTGCATGTCGCGCAGGAACGCGAGCCGCGGATCCGCATCGGCCTCCTCGACGCCGTAGGCGCGCGTGCCGCTCCAGGACTGATAGCCGTTGCGGTAGACCGCCCAGCGCGCCGGCGAGTCGCCGATGCGCAGCGTCCCCGGCGCGGCGACGCCGAGCGGCGCGCAGCCGATCAGCGCGACGGTGCGCCGGCCGTGGTGCTCGAGCGCCGAGTGGAGCACCAGCGCGCCATCCCGCGCCTCGCTGCGCAGTACGATGCGCAGGCCGGTCTGCGGCCAGTCGGCGGTCCACTGCTCGCCGTCGGCGGTGAGCGCCGCGGGGCGCCAGTCGAGGCGCTCGCCGGGCAGCGCGACGGCGAGCTCCGGCAACGCACCGCGCAGTGCGATGGCCGGTCCGGCGTCGAGGCGCACGCGTCCCGACTCGAGCGCAATGACGAGCGGCGTCATGCGGCAGCGCGGCGGCCGGCGTCAGTGTGCCGGGGCGTCGAGACCGAGAATGCGGATCGAGGTCACCGCCTTGTGGCGCCGGTTGATGTTGAGCAGCATCGCGGTGATTCCTTCGGCGAAGCGCGCGTTGAGCAGCGCGCCGGCGTCGACCGGCCGGTAGTTCGGGATGCGGCGCACGAGGTCGAGCACCACCTGCTTCGCGTCCGTGTCGTCGCTGCAGATGATCACGTCGCCTTCCACCGGGTGGTCGATGGCGACGAGGTGCTCGGCACTCTCGTTCTTGAAGCCGGATACGACGCGGCTCTCGGGCAGCGCCGCCTGGATCGCCTCGGCCGCCGAGCCCGCCGGCACCGGCGTCAGCGCGAAGACCTTGTTCACGCGCGTCAGCGGGTTGACGACGTCGAGGACGATCTTCCCGGCGAGCCGTGCCGCCAGGGCCGGCAGCAGGTCGGCGACGCCGGAGTACGGAAAGGCCAGCACGACGAGATCGGCCCCGTCGATCGCCGCGGCGTTGTCGGTGCCGTGCACCGCGGTGCGACAGCCCGCCGCCTCGAGCTTCGCGCGCATGTCGCGCGCCGTCTCCTCGGCGCGCGCCGCCTGGCGCGAGCCGACCACGACCTCCTCGCCGGCGAGCGCGAAGCGCAGCCCGAGCCCGATCCCCTCGGGGCCCGTCCCTCCCAGAATCGCGATGCGTCCCATTGGCTTCACTCCTTCCGCTGCAGCCTTAGCCGCACCCGGCGCGCCACGCCACGGCACGCCCCGTCCGCCTCGTCCTCACACCGCCGGCTGCTGCTGGGTGACGCAGTGGAACGCGCCGAGCCCCCAGACGAGATCGGTGGCATCGATGCCGATCACCCGGCGGCCGGGAAACAGCGGGCGCAGGGTGTCGAGCGCGACGGCATCGTTCGCGCAGCCGAACACCGGCACGAGCACCGCCGCAGTGCCGATGTAGAAATTCGCGTAGGAGGCCGGCAGGCGCTGGTCCTCGTAGACGACCGGGGTCGGCATCGGCAGCGGGATGACACGCAGCGGGCGGTCGTGTGCATCGCGCAGCGCGGCGAGGCGGCGCAGGTTGTCCTGCAGCGGCGCGTGGTTCGGATCGGCGGGATCGGGCTCGACGACGGTCACCACCGTCGCCGGCGCGACGAAGCGCGTCACGTCGTCGATGTGGCCGTCGGTGTCGTCGCCGACGATGCCGTCGCCGAGCCACAGCACGCGCCGCACGCCGAGGTGATCGCACAGGAGCTGCTCGATCTCGGCGCGCGTCCGCTGCGGATTGCGGTTCGGGTTCAGCAGGCACTGCTCGGTGGTGAGCAGCGTGCCGGCGCCGTCGACGTCGATCGAGCCGCCTTCGAGCACGATGCCGGGGGCGACGCGCGGCAGCCCGAGAATCGCCGCCAGCGCCTGCGGCACGCGGTCATCGTTGTCCCATGGCGGGTACTTGCCGCCCCAGGCGTTGAAGGTCCAGTCGATGAGCAGCAGCGCGCGCCCGTCGCTGACGAACGTCGGCCCGTGGTCGCGCATCCAGGCGTCGTCGGTCGGCACCTCGTGCAGATGCACGCGCTCGAGCGGCACGCCGGCCTCGCGCAGGCGCGCCTGCACCTCGGACGCGGGCGCCGCGGCGTTGACGAGGATGTGGACGTCCTCGCCGGGGACGAGCGCGCGCACCATCTCGACCCAGTAGGCAGGGATGCGCGCCAGCTTGCCCGGCCACGAGGCTTCCTTGTGCGGCCACGACAGCCAGGTCGCGGCGTGCGGCTCCCACTCGGCCGGCATGCGGAACCCGCGCGCGGCCGGGCTGCCCGGCGTCGGCGTCAGCATGAGCGTCGGCGGCTCAGTCGAGGAAGCGCTTCAGGAGGCCGTCGTAGGCGTCGATGCGCCGGTCGCGCAGGAACGGCCAGTTGCGCCGCGTGTCGCCGATCAGACGGCGGTCGCACGGCACGACGAGCACCTCCTCCTGATCGTGGCTGGCGCGCGCCAGCACGCGGCCGAACGGGTCGGCGACGAACGAGCCGCCCCAGAACTCGAGATTGCCCTCGCGGCCGACGCGGTTGACGGCGACGACGAACACGCCGTTGGCGATCGCGTGGCTGCGCTGGATCGTCTGCCAGGCGTCGTACTGCGCCGCGCCGAACTCATCCTTCTCGCGCGGATGCCAGCCGATCGCGGTCGGATAGAAGAGGATTTCCGCCCCGCGCAGCGCCGTCAGGCGCGCCGCCTCGGGGAACCACTGATCCCAGCACACCAGCGCGCCGACGCGCGCGCCCACCGCCTCGAAGCTGCGGAAGCCGACGTCGCCGGGCGTGAAGTAGTACTTCTCGTAGTACAGCGGGTCGTCGGGGATGTGCATCTTGCGGTACAGCCCGGCGATCGCGCCATCGGGACCGATCAGCACCGCGGTGTTGTGAAACACGCCTTCGGCGCGCTTCTCGAACAGCGAGGCGATGACGCTGATGCCGCGCGCCCGCGCCACGGCGCCGATCGCCTCCGTGCTCGGCCCGGGGATCGTCTCGGCGAGATCGAACGTCGCGGTGTCTTCCGTCTGGCAGAAGTACTGCGAGCGGAAGAGCTCCTGCAGGCAGACCAGCCGCGCGCCCTTGTCGGCCGCCTCCTCGATGCCGCGGATCGCGCGCGCGAGGTTGGCGTCGACGTCGGTGTCGCAGCGCATCTGCACGAGACCGACCGGGATGATCGCGTCGCTGCTCATCGAGTCGTCCTTACACCGCGCCGTGCTCGCGCGGAAGGCGGCGCCGGAGCATAGCCAGCTGTCAGCCGCGAAGGCGCGGAGGCCGCGGAGGCCGACCGGGCGCCCGCCGCGGCGCGATCTGCTACACATCCGCGATGGCGACGATTGCCGAGCGCTTCACGACCGCCGCGGCGGCGGCGCTGCGCGATGCGATCGTCGACGCGGGCGGCAACGAGGTCTTCGCGCTCGGCACGCTCGACGGCGGCCGCGTCGCCAGCGTGCGCATCCTGGCGCGCGACAACCGCCACGCGGCGCCGGCGATCCTGCAGGTGCCGCGGCCCGGCGAGGTGGTCATCCACAACCACCCCGGCGGCGTGCTGGTGCCCTCGGATCCCGATCTCTCGGTCGCCGCCGCGCTCGGCAACAACGGCGTCGGCGCCTACATCGTCGACAACGCGGTCACGGCGCTCTACGTCGTCGTCGAGCCGCACGCCGCGCCGGTCACGTCGGCGCTCGATGCCGGCACGGTCGCCGCCGCGCTGGCGCCGACGGGCGCGGTCGGCGCGGCGCTCGACGGCTACGAGCACCGGCCGCAGCAGCTCGCGATGCTGCGCGCCGTCGCCACGGCGTTCAACGACGAGGCCGTGCTCTGCGTCGAGGCCGGCACGGGCACCGGCAAGTCGCTCGCCTACCTCGTCCCGGCGCTCGCCTGGTGCGCGGCGAACCAGGAGCGCGTCGTCGTCTCGACGCACACCATCACGCTGCAGGAACAGCTCGTGCGCAAGGACCTGCCGCTGCTCGTCGAGCGCGCCGGCTTCGCCGCGAAGGTCGCGCTGGTCAAGGGGCGCGGCAACTATCTCTGCCAGCGCAAGGCGGCGCAGGCGGCGGCGCAGCCGCAGCAGCTCGTCGAGGACGAGCACGTCGCCGAGCTGCGCGCCGTGCTCGCCTGGGCGAAGCAGACGCGCGACGGCAGCCTCGCCGACCTGCCCGTGCGGCCGCGGCCGGAGGTGTGGGAGCAGGTCGTCTCGGAGAACGACAACTGCCTGCGCGCCCGCTGCCCGCACTACTCGACGTGCTTCTTCTACAGTGCGCGGCGCGCCGCCGCGGCGGCCGACGTGCTGGTCGTCAACCACCACCTGCTGATGGCCGATCTCGCGCTGCGCGCCGCGGTCGGCGACTACACGCAAAGCGGCGTCCTGCCGCCGAGCACGCGCGTCATCATCGACGAGGCGCATCACCTCGAGGACGTGGCGACGAGCTACTTCGGCGTCCAGGTGAGCCTGGCGATGCTCGAGCGCGTCTTCGGCCGCCTGCAGAGCCGGCGCAGCCCGGGCAAGGGCGTGCTGCCGGCGCTCGCGCTGGCGCTCGATGCGATCGACGAGCCCGGTGATGCGCCACTCGCCACCGGTGCGGCGCACTGGATCGACAGCCGCCTGCTGCCCGCCAGCAGCACGCTGCCGATCGACGCCGAGCAGTGCTTCTCGACCCTGCTGCTCGCCTTCGAGACGCTTCCCGAACGCCGTGGCGACAAGCTGCGCGTCACGCCGGCCCTGCGCGAGACCGCCTTCTGGCGCGCGCTGGTCGCCGACACCGCGCGGCTCGCGTCGGCGCTCGATGCGTTCGCCACCGACATCGGCCCGGTGCTCGAACGGCTCGCCGGGCTGTCGGAGTCGGTACCGCCGCAGGTGCGCTACCTCGGCACCGAGCTCGGCGCGCTGCGCGGCCGGCTCGAGGCGCTCGCCGCGGCGCTGCTCGCCTTCCCCGCGGAGGATGCCGCGTCGTGCGCCTGGATCGAGCGTCGGACGCGGGCGCGCGGCGCGAGTCTGTCGCTGCATCGCGCGCCGATCGAGGTCGGGCCGCAACTCGCCGCGGCCCTCTTCAAGCCGTTCAAGACCGCGGTGCTGACCTCGGCGACGCTGACCGTCGGCGGCCGCTTCGATTACCTGCAGCGGCGCGTCGGCCTCGAGCGCGTCGACCCGCCCGAGCGCGTCGAGACACTGCGCGTCGCCTCGCCGTTCGACTTCGCCAATCAGGCGCTGCTCGCCGTGCCTGACGATCTGCCCGACGCGACGCAACCGGCCTACGAGCCCGCGTGCCAGCGCGTCATGGCGCAGCTGCTCGCCCACACCCGCGGCGGCACGTTCCTGCTGTTCACCTCGTACGCCGCGCTCGACCGCGCCTGGCGGGCACTCGAACCCGGCCTGCGCGCCGGCGGCTTCCAGCCGCTGCGCCAGGGCGAGCTCGGCCGCTCGGTGCTGCTGCGCCGCTTCGTCGCCGATCCGCGCGCCGTGCTGTTCGCCACCGACAGCTTCTGGGAGGGCGTCGACGTGCGCGGCGATGCGCTGCGCTGCGTCGTCATCGCCCGCCTGCCCTTCCGTGTGCCGACCGAACCGCTCGAGGAGGCGCGCGTCGAGGCGATCGCGGAGCGCGGCGGCGACCCGTTCGCCGAGCACACCGTGCCGCAGGCGGTGATCAAGCTGCAGCAGGGCTTCGGCCGCCTGATCCGCAGCCGCACCGACCGCGGCGCCGTCGTCATCCTCGACAGCCGCGTCGTGCGCAAACGCTACGGCCGTATCTTTCTCGAATCGCTGCCGCCCGCACGCCGGGTCATCGGGCCGACCGGCGCGATCGTGGACGAAGTGGGACGGTTCTTCGAGAAGCGTGACCGGTGACCAGTGACCGGTGACCGGTTCAGAGCTTTACCGCGGATGTCGCGGATTGAGTCGATTCCGCGGAATCCCGTAAATCCGCAAATCTGCGGTAAGCCGCTTTCCGCACCGGTCACCGGTCACCGGTCACGCCCCTCGCTTTTCACGCCATCTGCCCTCGCGGCGCATACGTGCCGAGCCGCTTCCAGAGCGGCGCCCAGCCTTCGGTGAGGATGCCGAGCTCCCAGCACAGCTCGCGCGGCTTGAAGAGCGCGCGGCGGATGTGCTCGGCGCCGAGCGAGCCCGGACCGTAGGCCTCGCGCAGCACCTCGCGCGGGATGCCGTACATGCGCACGATGTGCCCCGACGGGCGGCTCATCATGCGCGACGCGACGGCCATGACCAGCGCCGCACGCAGGCGGAGGATGAAGAGCCGCAGGCCGCGCACCTCCGGCACATGCCGGCGCAGGTAGTGGCGCGCGAACGCGATGTGGCGTGCCTCCTCGGTGACGTGAATGCGGCTGATGCGCTCGACCAGCGGATGCAGCGGGCGATCGCCCTGCAGCATCTCGCGCTGCGTGTAGTCGATCGGGTCCTCGCCGGCGAGCACGAACACGAAGAACAGCTCGGGGAAGCGACGCGCGAAGCTCACCACCAGGCGGTCGGCGAGATTGAGGATGCGCGGTGGCCGCGTCGGCAGCCCGGTACGGCGCACGAACTCGTGGAACATCAGCGAGTGCTGCGCCTCCTCGATCACCTCGTGGTAGCAGTAGCGGAACTCGGGCGCGTCGTCGGGCAGCCGCAACGCGAACTCGAGCAGGCCGCGCTTCAGCACGCTCTCGAACTGCCAGCCGATGCGCATGAACGTCGTGATCACGTGCAAGCCGATCTGGGCGCGGATGCGCTGCGGCTGGCTGCGGTACCAGGCCGTCGCGCCGAGCGGATCGCGCTCGGAGAGCTCGAAGCGCGCATCGCCGGGATCGATCGCGTAGGCGGGATCGTCCCACGGGACGTCGGCGTACGCATCGAAGTGCTTGACGACCGACTGATGCGACAGTCGTGCGAGCAGGCGGTGGTAGGCCTCGTCGGCGTCAACCCGCTCGCGTTCCTCCTGGGGCAACTCACCGGTCAGACTGGCCACTGCGCTCATTGTCTACTCCTGCCTTGCCTGCCGCCCCGCGCGATACGGCGAGGGGCGGGTTGTCGAAGGGAACCGCCAGCCCGGGATCGAGCCGGGTGGCGACCATGAACACCACCAGACGGCGCAGCTCACGAAACGCGTCGTCGAGCGACACCTGCGCGGGATCGACCTGCAGCCCGATCGAGATGCCGTCGAGGCTCGACAGCAGGATGCCGGCAACCAGGTCGGCATCGCGCAGCTCGACGCCGAGCGCGTCGCGCATGCCGCTGACGATCGCGCCGCGCGCCTTGGCGAGAATGCCCTGCAGCGTCAGGCGGATTTCGGGTTTCTGGTCGGCGACTTCCAGCGCCAGGATGTGGAACAGCTTGAGGATCCACGGGCGCTCCTCGAGCATCGCCCGCATGCCGGCGAGCGCATGATCGAGCCGTTCGAGCGGCTCGCCGCCGCGCCGCGCCGCCTGCTCGATGCCGTCGATCCACTGCGTCGCGGCGCGCTCGAGCACCGCGGCGAGCAGCCCTTCCTTGTTGCCGAAGTGGTAGTAGATCGCCGTCTTCGCGATCCCCGACCGCTCCGCCAGCCGATCGACCCTGGCACCCGCATAGCCGCGCGTCGAGAACAGCTCGACCGCTGCCTCGAGGATCCGTTCGCGGCTCACATCGCTCCGCTGATACCGTCCACGCGCCATGTACGTACCAGTCTGTACGAGTTTGCCTGCAGGGCGTCAACGGGGTTTCGAAAGAACCGTGACCGGTGACCGGTGACGAGCCTTACCGCGGATTTCGCCGATTCGATCGATTCCGCGGAATCCGCACATCCGCGAGATCCGCGGTAAACCATTCCGACTGGTCACCGGTCACGCCCTTGTCGGCGCGGCAGTCGTCCGCTTTAGTCCACCGGCCGAACGTACAGCTGAAGCGACGGAGGACGCCGTGGAATTCGCATACTCGGACAAGGTGAAGGACCTGCAGACGCGCGTGCAGGCGTTCATGGACGAGCACATCTACCCGAACGAGGCGGTGTACGAGCAGCAGGTCGCCGCCGACCGGCTGGCGCAGCCGCCGATCATCGAGGAGCTGAAGCAGAAGGCGAAGGCCGCCGGGCTGTGGAACCTCTTCCTGCCCGAGAGCTCGCACGGCGCCGGGCTGACGAACCTCGAGTACGCGCCGCTGTGCGAAATCATGGGCCGCTCGGGCATCGCCCCCGAGGTGTTCAACTGCGCCGCGCCCGACACGGGCAACATGGAGGTGCTCGACCGCTACGGCACGCCGGAGCAGCAGGCGCAGTGGCTGACGCCGCTGCTCGACGGCACCATCCGCTCGGCGTTCGCGATGACCGAGCCCGACGTCGCCTCCTCCGATGCGACCAACATCCGCTGCGAGATCCGCCGCGACGGCGACGACTACGTGATCAACGGCCGCAAGTGGTGGACCTCCGGCATCATCCACCCGCACTGCAAGATCATGATCGTCATGGGGCGCACGAACCCCGACGCGCCGGCGCACCAGCAGCAGTCGCAGATCCTCGTGCCGCGCGACACGCCGGGCGTCACCGTGCTCCGCCACCTGCCGGTGTTCGGCTACGACGACCTGCCGCACGGCCATGGCGAGGTGCTGTTCGAGGACGTGCGCGTGCCGGCGTCGAACATCCTGCTCGGCGAAGGCCGCGGCTTCGAGATCGCCCAGGGCCGGCTCGGTCCCGGCCGCATCCATCACTGCATGCGCGTCATCGGCGTCGCCGAGCGGGCGCTCGATGCGATGTGCAAGCGGGTGAAGACGCGCGTCGCGTTCGGCAGGCCGATCGCCGAGCAGACGGTGACGCTCGAGCGCATCGCCGAGGCGCGCATCGCCATCGAGCAGGCGCGGCTGCTCGTGCTCAAGGCCGCGTACATGATGGACACCGTCGGCAACAAGGTCGCGCGCAAGGAGATCGCGATGATCAAGGTCGCGGCGCCGAACATGGCCCAGAAGGTCATCGACTGGGCGATCCAGGCGCACGGCGCCGCCGGCGTGTCCGAGGACTTCTTCCTCGCCCGCGCCTGGGCGAACACGCGCACCCTGCGCCTCGCCGACGGCCCCGACGAGGTGCACCGCAACCAGATCGGCCGCCTCGAGTTGCGGGAGCATTGACCGGATTGCAACGCGGAGACACGAGGACGCGAGAAACCGCGCCGGCTGACGACGGTGTGGACGTGGCACGGCCCGCGCTCGGCCTGCTGGCATGGCGCGACGGCGTGCCGCGACGGCGATTCCGGAGACGGCGCCCGACACATGGGCGACGGCGGCCGAGGACGGCCGCGCGTCGCTCGACGACGTACGCGAGGCGGCGGCGCACTGCCAGGCGTGCGATCTCTATCGCGACGCGACGCAGACGGTCTTCGGCGCCGGCAGCCCGAACGCGCGCGTCCTGCTCGTCGGCGAGCAGCCCGGCGATCAGGAAGATCGTCAGGGCGCGCCCTTCGTCGGCCCCGCCGGACGCATGCTCGACCGCGCGCTCGAGGCCGCCGGCATCGCCCGCGCCGACGCGTACGTCACCAACGCGGTGAAACACTTCCGCTGGCAGCCGCGCGGCAAGTGGCGCATCCACATGAAGCCGCGCCCCGACCAGATCCGCGCCTGCCGTCCGTGGCTCCTCGCCGAGCTCGCGCTCGTGCAGCCCGCCGTGCTGGTCTGCATGGGCGCGACGGCCGCGCAGGCGCTCCTCGGCCCGCAGGTGCGCGTCACCCGCGACCGCGGCCATCCCCTGCCCTCGCCGCTCGCCCCGGTCGTGCTCGTCACCGTGCACCCGTCGTCGCTGCTGCGCGCTCCCGACGACGAGACACGCCACCGCGAGATCGACGCCTTCGTCGCCGACCTGCGCCTCGCCGCCCGCGCCCTGGCCTGAACAGCACCGCGACGGCGCTCCGCGTCTCCGGCGTTGAAAGAATCACTGGACACGCTGACGTCCGTCATATACGAACCCGAATCGGATTCTGGTTCTGAATGGCGACCGTCGCGCGACTGAGCACCGTCAGCGGGCCGAAGCAGGCGCGCAGCGAGCAGACGCTGCGCCGCCTGCTCGATGCCGCCGAGGCGCTGATCATCGAAAAGGGCCACCGCGCCGTCTCGATCGAGGAGATCGCCCGGCGCGCCCAGTCCTCGGTCGGCGGCTTCTATGCGCGCTTCCGCGACAAGAACGAGCTGCTGCGCGCGCTCGAGGAGCGCCACTTCCTCGAGCTCTCCGAACGCGTCGAGCGGCTCGCCGATGCGACGCGCTGGACGGCGGCCGACACGGCGACGATCGTCGAGACGGCCGTCGCCGAGCTGGTCACGGTGACGCGCGAGCGCCGCGCGGTGATCGCCGCGTTTCTCGCCAACGCGCTCGAGGATCCGGTGCTGCTCGAGGGCGGCCTCCGCTTCCGGCGCAACGTCGAGGAGCGCCTGAGTGCGCTGCTGCTGACGCGCCGCGACGCGATGACGCATCCCGATCCGCCGCTCGCCATCGCGCTCGCCATCCAGACCGCCTTCGCGCTCATGCAGCAGCACGTGCTGATCGAGGAGACGCGTGCGCAGGGGCGCACGCTCAGCGATGCCGAGCTGCAGCGCGAGCTGACGACGCTCGTCAGCCGCTACCTCGGACTCGAACCCCGCCGCCGTCCGGCGGCCCGGCCCCGCAGGAGGACCTGAGATGCAGTACACCCAGCGCAACCCGCTGCCGCTGCCCGCCGGCGGCCCCGCCTACGAGTCGGTCACGTCGACGATGCAGACCGTCTTCGACTGGCAGTACGCCCTCGAGAAGCAGAACCTGCTGAACCTCTACGAGAAGGGGAAGACGCTGGCGTGGAACGCGAACGACCTCGACTGGTCGATCGACGTCAACATCGAGCGCATGGTGAAGGAGCGCGTCGCCAACGGCATGCCGGCGCTGATGAACTCGCTGCTCGCGCCGCCGAAGCCGCTCACCGACACCGAGGTGATCGAGTTCCAGCTCAACATCAACGCGTTCATGCTCTCGCAGTTCCTGCACGGCGAACAGGGCGCGCTGCTCGCGACCGCCAAGATCGTGCAGGGCGTGCCGTGGGAGGAGGCGAAGTTCTACGCCGCCAACCAGGTCGCCGACGAGGCGCGCCACGTCGAGGTCTACCACCGCTACCTGACCGAGAAGCTCGGGCTCTCCTACGAGTGCGTGCCGAGCCTCAACCGGCTGCTCGACGACATCATCACCGACTCGCGCTGGGACATCACGTTCCTCGGCATGCAGATCATGGTCGAGGGCCTGGCGCTCGCGGCGTTCGGCGTGACGCGCATGCAGATGATGGACGAGCCGCTCATCCAGGACCTGATCGGCCGCGTGATGGCCGACGAGTCGCGCCACGTCGCGTTCGGCGTGCTGTCGCTGTCGGACCTGTACACGAAGGAGATGAGCGCCAGCGAGCTGCGCGAGCGCGAGGAGTTCGTCATCGAGGCGACGCACCTGCTGCGCGACCGGCTGCAGGTCACGCCGGTGTTCGAGCGCCTCGGCTGGGATCCGGTCATCTGGAGCGAGTGGTCGCAGCAGACGCCGTTCATGCGCGGCTTCCGGCAGATGATGTTCCAGAAGATCGTCCCGAACCTGAAGCGCCTCGGGCTGCTGACGCCGCGCGTGCGCGACGCCTACGAGAAGCTCGACCTGCTGCAGTTCGAGCACCTCAAGGATTCCGTCGAGGACCCGGAAACGACGCCGCCGCAGGAGCTCGTACAGCTGCTCATGCAGTTCATGCAGAATACGGCCGGCGCGCACGCCACGGCGGCGCAGTGACGCCGGTGGAACCGCTCGCCGGCCAGGTCGCGATCGTCACCGGCTCCTCGAGCGGCATCGGCGAGGCGACCGCGCGTCGCCTCGCCGCCGCCGGCGCGGCGGTGGTGGTCAACTCGTCGAGCTCGGTCGAGGCCGGCGAGCGCCTCGCGGCGTCGCTGCCCCGCGCCTGCTACGTGCAGGCGAGCGTCGCCGAGGAGGCGGCGTGCCGGCGCCTCGTCGACACCGCACTCGAGCGCTTCGGGCGGCTCGACATCCTGGTCAACAACGCCGGCACGACGGCACTCATCCCGCACGGCGATCTCGACGCGGTCACCGACGACGTCTTCCGCCGCATCCTCGACGTCAACCTGTTCGGCACCTGGTATCTCACCCGCGCCGCGATGCCGCACCTCAAGGCCAGCCCGGCGGGCGTGGTGGTCAACGTCACCTCGATCGCCGGCGTGCGACCGACCGGCAGCTCCATTCCGTATGCGGTCTCCAAGGCGGCGCTCAATCACCTCACCGTGCTGCTCGCCAAGGTCTCGGGTCCGGTGCGCGTCAACGCCGTCGCCCCCGGTCTCGTCGCCACGCCGTGGACGAAGGACTGGGGCCCCGTGCACGAGCTCGTCGCCCAGACCGCCCCGCTCGGCCGCTCGGCCACCGCCGAGGACGTCGCCGAGACGATCCACGGCGTCGTCATGTCGCGCTACATGACCGGCGAAGTCGTGCTCCTCGACGGCGGCCTCAGCCTGGTGAGCTGAACCGCGCTCCGCGCGGCCGCCAAGCGGTCACCTTACTGGCGAACGGCAACGTCTGTCCGCAGCGCTCTGGAGGGCGCCGGTCCCTCGGCGCCTGTTGAACAGGCAACGTCCGTTGGCGGACGCGCGGAAGCGCGGCCCTCCAACGCGTGTTGTGCCGAGCCGCCGTATCGCTCAATCGCTGCAATCGGACCACGACACCGGGCGGTTCATCAGCGCCGGATGGGTCTGGTCCATGTAGGCGAGCGATGCGGCGAAGAACGCGTCGACCACGGCGCGCGCGCGCTCGGCGTCGCGCGCCTCGATGGCGACGAGCACCGCCTCCATCGCCGCGAGGATGCGCGTGCGCTCGTCGGGGCGGTAGGCGATGCCGGCGCCGTCGGCGATCCAGTGCAGCGCCGGCAGCAGGAAGCGGAACACGGCGTTGCCGCTGGCGAACGCGAGCAGGTCGTGGAAGCGGCGGTTCTCGGCAGCGAAGCGCTGCGCGTCGCGGCGCGCGGCGCGCATGTCCACCAGACACGCGCGCAGCGCGGCGAGATCGTCCGGTGTCGCCCGCGTCGCGGCGAGCGCGGCGATGCCGGGCTCGACCACCCAGCGCGTCTCGATGACGACGCGGAAGCGCGCGCCGACGAACTGCAGCATCAGCGCCAGCGTGCTGGCGAAATGCCGCCCGTTCGGCGTCTGGATCACCGGGCCGCCGCCGGGGCCGGACTTGATGCGCAGCACGCCCTGCAGCTCGAGGTAGCGCAGCGCCTCGCGCAGCGAGCCGCGCGCGACGCCGTAGCGTTCGACCATCTTCTGCTCGGAGAGCAGGCGCGTCCCCGGCCCGAGGCCGCGCCGCTGGATCTCGCGCGCGATGTTCTGCGCGAGGACCGTCGCCGCCTTGCTGCGCCGCGCCGCCGCCGGGCGCGCCGCCGGCCGGCGCCGCGCCGCGGTGCTCATGCGTTGCGACCGAGCGCCGCGGCGACCGTCTCCGCTTCACGCATCACGCGGCGCACGACCTCGCCGGCGGGCACGATGTCGGTGATCGCGCCGATCCCCTGCCCCGCCGGCATGCACGTGCGCTCGGGGTCGGTCGCGGCGTCGTCGACGTAGTTGATCACCCCCGCCACGGCGCTGCGGATGAGCTGCTCCGGGAAGCGCTTGATCGCCTCGGGCTGGCGCTCCCGTTCCTCGACGTACGGGTTGGTGATCACCCGCATCGGCTTGCCGGAATAGCAGCGCGTCACCGTCGTGTCGGAGCCGCGCGCGGCGACGATGCGCTGCTTGAACTGCGCGGCGGCGCGCGCCTCGGTGGTGGCGATGAAGCGCGTGCCCATCCACACGCCCTGCGCGCCGAGCGCCAGCGCCGCGACGAGGCCACGGCCGTCGACGATCGAGCCGGCGCCGAGCACCGGGATGCGTACCGCGTCGACCGTCTGCGGGATCAGCGCCATCGCCGCCACCTTGCCGGTGTGGCCGCCGGCCTCGGTACCCTGCGCGACGACGACGTCGCACCCGGCCTGCTCGGCCTTGCGCGCGTGATCGACCGTGCCGCACATCGAGATCACCTTCACACCGCCGGCATGACAGCGGCCGATCACCGGGCCGGGGATGCCGAGCCCGGCGATGAACGCCGCGGCGCCCTCCTCGATGATGACGTCGATCGCCGCCTCGACCTGATCGGGCAGCGCCTGCAGCAGGTCGACGCCGAACGGCTTCTTCGTCAGCGCCTTCACCCGACGCATCTCCTCGCGGATGCCGTCGGGCGACGCGCCGACCATGCCGAGCGTGCCGAAGCCGCCGGCATCGGACACCGCGGCGCACACGTCGGCGTACGCCACCTGGCCCATGCCGGCGAGAAAGATCGGGACGTCGATTCCGAACAGGTCGCAGATCGGGGTGCGGAACGGCATGCGGGACTCCTTCGCGGTGGCGCTTGCGCGCGGTTCGTGGCGCAGACTAGAAATCCCTGATCAGAGATTCAACTCGTCCGCCGCAGGCGGGCAGGAGGGCCGGATGCGACACGGACTGATCCTCACCGCCGGCAGCACACGCGGCAACCTCGCGCTCGGCCAGGCCGCCGAGCGCGCCGGCTTCGACCGCGTGCTGAGCGTCGAGTTCTTCAACCAGCACGCGTTTGCCGTGCTCGGCGCGCTCGCCGCGACGACGACGCGCATCGGGCTCGGCACCGGCATCGCAAACGCGTTCACACGCGCGCCGCTCGTGCACGCCACCGCGGCGATGGACCTCGACGAGCTCTCCGGTGGCCGCATGACCCTCGGCCTCGGCAGCGGCACGCGGCGCATGAACGTCGACTGGTGGGGCATGCCGTTCGAGAAGCCGGCGGCGCGCATGCGCGAGCTCGTCGAGCTGCTGCGCGCCGCCTTCACCGCCGCGAACGGTTTCGGCTTCCGCTTCCGCGGCCGCTTCTGGGATCTGAAGATCCCGGTGTTCATGCGCCCCGGCGCGCGCGCCGACCTGCCGATCTGGGTCGCAGCGGTGAACGAGCCGATGCTGCGCAGCGCCGGCGCCGTTGCCGATGCCGTCGTCGGCCACCCGATCGCGACGCGCCGCTGGCACCGCGAGGTGACGCTGCCGACGCTGCGCACCGCCGAGGCCGGCGCCGGCCGGCCGGCCGGCGCCTGCCGCCTCGTGCCGTATCTGCTGACCTCGCTGCATCCCGATCCCGCCGTCGCGCGCCAGGACGCCAAGCAGCAGATCGGCTTCTACTACACGGTCAAGGTCTACCACACGATCCTGCGCTTCCACGGCCTGCCGGAGGTCGCCGAGGCGTGCCGCGCCGCGCTGGCGAGCTTCGACGTCGCGGCGATGGCGGCGGCGATTCCCGATGCGCTGGTCGACGAGATCGCCATCGCCGGCACGCCCGACGAGGCGCGCGACCGCCTGCGCCAGTGGGACGGCCTGTGCGACGAGGTCCTCTTCTACGCCCCGAGCGTCGGCGTGCCCCTCGACCGCGTGCGCGAGAACAACGAGCGTATCCTCGATGTCTTCGGTGACCAGTGACCGGTGACCGGTTCGGAATGGCCACCGAGGCACGGAGGACACGGAGTGGAGTTATTTTACAGAGAGGTCTGAGCGATCTGTCGACTCGGCGTCCTCCCCGTCTCTGTGGCTGAAAAGCCGAAGCGGCGGCGCCCCGATGCTCGACCCCCGAGACGAATCCATGCTCACTGACGCTACCCACCGGTTACTGGTCACCTGGTCACCGGTCACCGGTCACGCCCTTGATTCCGCTGATCGCCCGATCCGAGGCGCATGACGGGCGGCGGGCGCTGATCGCGCCCGACGGCACGTGGACGTATGCCGAGCTGCTCACCGCCTCGGCGCGCGTCGCCAGCGGGCTCCTGGCCGGCGCCGGCGATCTCGCCGAGGCGCGCGTCGCGTTCCTCGTCGCACCGAGTTGCGCGCACGTCGCCGTGCAGTGGGGCATCTGGCGCGCCGGCGGCATCGCCGTGCCGCTGTGCACGAGTCATCCGGCGCCCGAGCTCGCCTACGTGCTCGACGATGCCGAGGTGGCGATCGTCGTCGCCGATGCGGCGCATGCGCGGCGCGTCACCCAGCTCGCCCGCACGCGCGGCCTGCGCTTCGTCAGCGCCGAGCATCTCCTGACTGCCGCGGCGGGCGCGCTGCCCGACGTCGACCCGGCGCGCCGCGCGATGATCCTCTACACCAGCGGCACGACGAGCCGGCCGAAGGGCGTGGTGACCACCCACGCCGGGCTCGCCGCCCAGATCGCCTCGGTGGTCGCGGCGTGGGAGTGGGCGGCCGACGATCACGTCCTGCACGTGCTGCCGCTGCACCATCTGCACGGCATCCTCAACCTGCTGTGCAGCGCGCTCTGGTCGGGCGCGACGTGCGAGCTGCACGACGGCTTCGACGCCGGCGCGGTCTGGGCGCGCCTGGCGGCCGCCGAGCCGCTCACGCTGTTCATGGCGGTGCCGACGATCTACACGCGCCTGCGCGCCGCGTGGGAGGCGGCGCCGCCGGAGGAGCGCGAGGCATGGTCCGCCGGCTGCCGCCGCCTGCGGCTCATGGTCTCCGGCTCGGCCGCGCTGCCGGTAGCGCTGCTCGACGCGTGGCGGGCGATCAGCGGGCACACGCTGCTCGAGCGCTACGGCATGACCGAGATCGGCATGGGGCTCGGCAACCCGCTGCACGGCCCGCGGCGCCCCGGGCACGTCGGCGTGCCGTTCCCCGGCGTCGACGTGCGGCTCGTCGACGAGCACGGCGCCGCGGTTCCCGATGGCACACCCGGGCAGATCGAGGTGCGCGGGCCCGGCGTGTTCGCCGAGTACTGGCGCCGGCCGGACGCGACGGCGGCGGCATTCACCGCCGACGGCTGGTTCCGCACCGGCGACATCGCCGTGCACGAGGACGGCAGCTACCGCATCCTCGGTCGCGAGTCGGTCGACATCATCAAGACCGGCGGTTTCAAGGTCTCCGCCCTCGAAATCGAGGAGGTCCTGCGCACGCACCCGGCGATCGCCGAGTGCGCCGTGGTCGGCGTCGCCGACGAGGAATGGGGACAGCGCGTCGCCGCCGCCGTCACGCTGCGGCCCGGCGAGGCGCTCGATCTGCCCGCCCTGCGCACCTGGGCGAAGCAGCACCTCGCGCCGTACAAGGTGCCGACGCTGCTGCACGTGGTCGCCGACCTGCCCCGCAACCCGATGGGCAAGATCGTCAAACCGGACGTCGCGCGCCTGTTTGACGCGTGACGATCCCTCACGGCCTCCGTGGTGAAATTCCGGATCGGGACTGGTAAGGGACGGCGGTTGTGAACGCACAGGTCACCTTCGTCATCGGACCGCCGCGCTCGGGGTCGACGCTCCTCGCGCGCATGATCGGCTCGCACTCCCTGATCATGGGACGTCCCGAGCCGCACCTGCTGACGCCGCTCGCGCACCTCGGCTACTACGCGAAGGTCGACAAGGCGCCCTACGACGCCGTGCTCGCCGCCGAGGCGCAGCGCGAGTTCGTCGCCGCGCTGCCGGGTGGCGAGCAGGACTACCGCGACGCCTGCCGCGCATACTGCGACACGCTCTACGGCCGCATGCTCGGCACGCAGCCGGGCAAGCAGCTCTTCCTCGACAAGACCCCCGCCTACGCGCTGGTGCTCGATTTCATCGCGCGCATCTACCCCGACGCGAAGTACGTCGTCCTCACCCGCCATCCGCTGGCGGTGTTCAGCTCCTACGCCGAGTCGTTCTTCAACGGCGACTACGCCGCCGCGCACGCGTACAACCCGCTGCTCGAGCGCTACGTGCCGGCCATCGCCGCCTTCCTGCGCGAGCAGCCGGCGCCGGTGTATCACGTCGTCTACGAGCAGCTCGTCGCCGACCCCGAGCGCGTCCTCGGCGAGATCTTCGCGTTCCTCGGCGTGCCGAACGAGCCGCAGGCGGTCGAATACGGCCGGCACGAGCCGGTCGCCGAGGGCCTCGGCGATCCGATCGGCGTCAAGCAGCACTCGCGGCCGACGACGGCGTCGATCGACAAGTGGGCGGTCGAGATCGCTGCCGATCCGGCGCGCCTCACCCTTTGTCGCGAGATGATCGCGCGCCTCGACCCTGCCGATCTCGCGACCTGGCAGCACCCGATCGAGACGCTCTGGCAGCCGCTCGAGGCGGCGGGCGCCGCGCCGCGTCCGGCGAAGAAGCGCCTCGACCGCTACCGCCTCGAGCGCATGGCGATCGTCAGGCTGCGCGCCCTCGTGCAGCGCCGCCCGTTCCTGCGCAAGTGGCTCGGCACCGTGCGCCTCGGCGCCGACGTGCTGCTGCGCGAGTGAGGAGCCCCTGCGAGGGCATCTGGCCACAGAGGTGGAGAGGACACCGAGGCGAAGATCACCTCACTCCGTGAGGGGCAGTCGACTCGGTGTCCTCTGACCGCTCGGTGGCCCTTCAGTCCTCCAGCGCTTCCGCCAGCAGCTCGACCGGGTGGGCGACGCGCACGGCGGCGCCGCGGGCGGCGAGGCCGGCGCGGATCTGCAGCGCGCAGCCCGGGTTCGCGACCGCGACGCACTCGGCGCCGGTGGCGAGGATGTGATCGATCTTGCGCTCGCCGAGGCGGCGCGCCATCGCGGTTTCGGTCAGGTTGTAGCTGCCGGCGCTGCCACAGCACACGTCGGCTTCACCGAGCTCGACGAGCTCGACGCCGGCGAGCGTGGCGAGCAGGGCCCGCGGCTGCGCGCGCACGCCCTGCGCGTGCGCGAGGTGGCAGGCGTCGTGGTAGGTGATGCGCCGCGGCGCACCCGCGGGCATCCGTCCGGCGCCACCGGCGGGCGCCGGCAGCGTCGCGAGCAGCTCGGTGACGTCGCGCACCTGCGCGGCGAAGCGGCGCGCGCGCGCCGCCCACGCCGGCTCATCGGCGAGCAGCGCCACGTACTCCTTCAGCATCGCCCCGCAGCCGGCCGCGGTGACCACCACCGCATCGAGCTCGGCGGGGAACGCCGCGAGCGTGCGCCGCGCCCACTGCCGCGCCGTCGTCGCGTCGCCGGCGTGCAGATGCAGCGCCCCGCAGCATCCCTGCCCTGGCGGCACGACGACCGCGATGCCGCGCGCCGTCAGGACCCGGACGGCAGCGGCATTGACGTCGCTGAGCAGCGCGTCGCCGACGCACCCGGTGAGCAGGCCGACGCGCATCCGTTCGTCACCGTGCGCCGGATGGAACGCGCCCGCCGCGAACGTGCCGCGCTCGCGCGGCAGCAGGGCCGCACCCGGAACGCGCCGCGCGATCAGCGGCCAGAGGCCGATCATGCGCGCTACATCGGCGAGCGCGAGCAGGACGCGCAGGCGGCCGCGGTAGGGGAACGTGGCCAGTACGGCGCGGCGGCGCAGGCGATCCCACCACGGCCGGCCATGGCGCCGCTCGATCCAGGCGCGCGCCTCGCCGAGGATCTCGCCGTAGCGCACGCCCGAGGGACAGGCGGTCTCGCACGCCCGGCAGCCGAGGCACAGGTCGAGATGGCGCACGACCTCCGCATCGAGCGCGAGCGTGTGGTCGGCGAGCGCGCGGATGAGGTGCAGGCGACCGCGCGGCGAATCCATCTCGGTGCCGAGCTCGAGATAGGTCGGGCAGGCATTCAGGCACAGCCCGCAGTGCACGCAGGCGCGCAGGGCCTCGGCATTCGCCACCGGCAGGTGTTCGCTCATCGTCGCCTCAGATCCCGCCGACGAAGCGCCCGGGGGAGAACACCCCGTGCGGATCGAGCGCGTCCTTGACCCGCCGCATGATCGCCAGCGCCGGACCCTCGAAACCCCAAGGATCGAGCTCGCCGTACAGCCCGGCAGGCATGCTCTCGAACACCGCCCAGCCGCCCTGGCGGCGCACCGCGGCGCGGACCTCCGCCGCGAGCCCGGCGAGCCGTTGAATGTCCGGGGCGCCGAGGAACTGGCACCACGCGACGCCACTGCCCGCATGCGCGGCGATCTCGACCACCACGCGCTGCGCGCGCGCCGCCGCCTCGATGCCGGCGAGGACACCGGCGAGCGCCGTCGGCAGCAGGCTGATGCGCGCCACGAGGCCGTCCTCGTCGGCCGGTTGCGAGAAGTCGCGCAGCGCCCGGCGCAGCGCGGTGGCGCGCTCCTCGCCATGTACCTGCACGGCGCCGTCGGACAGGGCGGCGAGGCGGCGCACCTGCTCGGCGCAGTGCGCCGCCGAGCCGGCACAGCCGATCAGCAGGCTCGCGCCGCTCTCGAGGCCGAGTGCCTCGGCGGCCGGTTCGTTGATCGCCTCGAGCAGGACCGGCAGCACGTCCGCATCGCGCACCGCCTGGGCGCGCGCCAGCGCCGCGCCGAGATCGGCCGCCGTCCACTCGCACAGCGCCCAGGCGGCGGGACGCGGCAGCACCTTGAACGTCGCCTCGACGAGCACGCCGAGGGTGCCGAACGAACCGGTGAACAGCTTCGGCAGATCGTAGCCGGCGACGTTCTTCACCACGTTGCCGCCGCCGCGCACCAGCGCGCCGTCGGCGGCGACGGCGCGGATGCCGATCAGCCAGTCGCGGGCGGTGCCGAAGCCGAGGCGCAGCGGGCCGCTGCGATCGGCGGCGATCAGGCCGCCGACGGTCGTCGTCTCGGCGCGCGGCGGGTCGAGCGGCAGCCACTGCCCGGTGGCGGCGAGCGCCGCGTCGAGCTGCGCGACGGTCACGCCGGCTTCGGCGCGCACCGTCAGGTCGGCGGCATCGTGCGCCAGCACGCGATCGAGCCGGTGCGTGCTCAGCACCGCATCGCAGCGCCGCGCCGGGCCGCCGATGCCGAGGTGCGTGCCGTGGCCTGCCGGCACCAGCGCGAGCCCGAGCTCCGCCGCGGCGCGCACGGCGGCGGCGACCCCGTCCGCATCCGCCGGCTCGAGGACGCAGGGCGCCGGCACGCCGCCGGGGGCGAGCCGCCACACGGCCTCGTCGTCGCGCACCATCGCGTCGCCCAGCCGGGCGCGCAGCGCCGCCACCGCCTCGGGCTGCGCCCGGGCACCGGACGCGCTCACAGCGCCACCTGGCGGCGCGGGCGGCTGACCTCGACGCAGCCGCCCGGGGTCGGGAAGATCTTGCCGGGATTGCAGCGCTCGTCGGCATCGAACGCGGCGCGCAGGCGGCGCATGACGAGCAGATCCTCGGGCGTGAAGAGCAGCGGCAGCTCCTGCATCTTCTCGACACCGATGCCGTGCTCGCCGCTGATGCTGCCGCCGAGCTCGACGCAGGCGCGCAGGATCTCGTGCCCGGCGGCGATCACGCGCCGCACCTCGTCGGCATCGCGCTCGTCGTAGAGCACGATCGGATGGATGTTGCCGTCGCCGGCGTGGAAGACGTTGGCGATGCGCAGCTCGTGGCGCTCGGCGATCGCCGCGATGCGGCGCAGGATCTCGGGCACGCGCGTGCGCGGCACGACGCCGTCCTGCGTGCAGTAGTTCGGCGCCAGCCGGCCGACCGCCCCGAAGGCGCGCTTGCGGCTCTTCCACAGCGCCGCCCGCTCCGCCTCGTCGCGGGCGACGCGCACCTCGTGCGCGCCCTGCGCGCGGCAGTGCGCCGCCGCCGCGTCGGCCTGGTCGGCGAGATCCGCCTGCGCGCCGTCGACCTCGACGAGCAGCACGGCGCCGGCATCGGTCGGGAAGCCGACCTGGAACGCCGCCTCGACCGCCTGGACGATCAGCCGGTCCATCAGCTCGAGCGCCGCCGGCACGATGCCCGCGCCGATGATTGCCGAGACCGCGTTGCAGGCGTCGTCGACCGAGGCGAAGACGGCGAGCAGCGTGCGCACGCCCTCCGGCTCGCGCGTCAGCCGCACGGTGGCACGCGTCACCAGCCCCATCGTCCCCTCGGCGCCGATCACCAGCCCGCGCAGGTCGTAGCCCGGCACGTCCTCGACCACCCCGCCGAGCGTGACCACCTCGCCGTCGGGGAGCACCAGCTCGACGGCGAGCACGTGGTTCGTCGTCACGCCGTACTTGAGCGTGTGCGGGCCGCCGGAGTTCTCGGCGATGTTGCCGCCAATCGTGCACGCCGACTGGCTCGACGGGTCGGGCGCGTAGAACAGGCGCTGCGCCGCCACGGCGCGCGTCACCGCGGCGTTGACGACGCCCGCCTCGACGATCGCGCGGCGGTTCGCGAGATCGATCTCGACGATGCGGTTCAGGCGGCTCGTGCAGATCATCACCGGCGCGTCGATCGGCAGACAGCCGCCCGACAGCCCGGTCCCCGCCCCGCGCGGCACGAACGCGATGCCATGGTGGTGCAGCAATCGCACCACCGCCGCTGCCTCCTCCGGCGTGCGCGGCAGCACGACGACCTCGGGCGCGCGGCGCTCGAGCGTCCAGCCGTCGCACTCGTAGACGCGCGTCGCACTGGCGCGCGTGACGAGCGCCTCCGCGCCGACGAGGTCGGTGAGCGCGGCGAGAACGGACGGCGCGAGCATGCCGATGCGTAACCACAGATGCGGCGCCAGTGCCACCGACCCGCGGCGCCCGGATCACCGGCCGCACGCGGCATCGCGGATCCCGATCCGACCCGTGTCTTTCTGCTGGCGGCTCGGTCGACGACCGTGGTAGCGGACGGGCATGCGTTCGCTGTTCGCTGTTGCCGTCCTCGCGCCGTTGCTCCTCGCGACGGGCGCGTCCGCCCATCCGCCGGCGGTGTCCGGTGTCGACGTGCTGATCGACGGGCTGCCCGGCCCGGAAGGCCTGGCGTTCGAGAAACGCGGCACGCTCATCGTCGGCAGCGGCGTCGGCGAGGTGCGGAGGATCACCGGCGACGGCACCGTGACCGTGCTCGCCAACGTCGGCGAGCCGCTCGCCGGCGTGACGATCCTGCGTGACCGGACCATTCTCGTCGCCTCGTTCACCGGCAACCGCGTGTGGAGCATCCATCCGGTGACGGGCGCGGCGAGCGTCTTCGCCACCGGCATCCCGGGCGCGAACTTCATCGTCCAGTCGCGCCGCGGCCCGATCTACGTCAGCGCGTCGAACAGCGGCGAAATCGTCGACATCGCCGGCGGCACGCCGATCACGCGCGCCAGCGGGCTCGCGTTCCCGAACGGCATGGCGATCTATCACCGCTACCTGTACGTCGCCGAGCTCACGGCGGCGAGCATCTCCCGGATGCGGATCAATGGCGATGGCACGCTCGGACCGGTGGAAGTGTTTGCCACCGGATTGCCCGCGCCGGACGGCATCGCCTTCGATCGCCTCGGCAACCTGCTGGTCGTCGGCGCCGACGCGCTGTGGCTCGTCGATCGCAAGGGCACGGTGTCGACCCTGTCGACCGATCCGCTCCTCAACTGGCCGTCCAACATCGCCTTCGGCCGCCGGCGCGGCTTCTCGCACCAGGATCTCTTCCTCGCCAACTTCGGCCTGCCGCTCGGCAGCGGCACCGAGATCCTGCGCGTCCGCTACAATCACCGCGGCGCGCGCCTGATCCGGTGAATACCCTCGGCATCCGCCGCCGAGGTGGATGCCGGCAGCACGCGTCGTCACATCACCGAACGGATGCGGACCGGCCGCCCGTGCGGTGACTTGCCGTGCAACGGGGTCCGCAGCCTGAGTTCACCGCGTGGCGGCCGGCCTGCGCTACCGCGGAACTCCGCCGAGCGTTTCGAGCTGCCGGCGTGTCACGTCCGCCACCGGGCCTACCGGTTGCAGACGCAACGCCTGCTGCAGGTGGTCGCGTGCCGCGGCGCGATCGCCGAGCGCGATCAGCACCTGCCCCAGCAGCGCATGCGTCTTCGCGGGGTCCCATTGCTCGCGGACGATCGCGAAGCCCGGCGCGTCTTCCAGAGCGAGGGCCTGCTCGAACGCCCGGCGGGCGGCGCGCACGTCGCGACCGACCGCGGCGGAATCGCCCGCCCGCTGTGCCGCCTCGGCTCTGCTCATCAGCGTCATGCCGAGGTTGTGGTACACACCCGGATGCGGCGCGGCGCTCAAGGCGGATTCGAATGCACCGATCGCCTCGGACCAGCGCTGCTGCCGGCGGTAGATGAGGCCGAGCTGGCTGAAGGCCATGGATTGGTTCGTGCCGTCGAGCGGGCGCCCAAGGGCATGCACCAGTGCACGCTCAGCCGCGTCGATCTCACCGCGTTCCAACAGCGCCGAGCCCAGCTCGCGCTGCGCCAGGCCACTGGTCGGTACGTCGGCGACCGCGGCGCTCCAGAAGGCGACGTTGTCGCGCCATACCTGCGCGTACGCCAGCGTCTGCGCTCCGAGCACGGCGACGAGCACGACGACGACCGCGTGGAACCACCCGCCGCTGCGCGAACGGAGGACCGCATGGAGGATCCAGGCGATGCCGACGCATCCGGCAACACTCGGCAGGTAGAGATACCGATCCGCGATCGGCGTCGAGGCGCTCGTGCGGACGATCACGCCGAGTGAGGGCAGCAGCGTCAGGCCGAACCAGAGGGCGAGGAAGCTCATGGGCCAACGCGACGCAGGCCAGCGGAGCGCGATCAGCGCAGCGATGGCGATCGGCGTCAGCGCTCCCACGACCCGGTAGATGACTGCTTCCGGAACCTCCGGCACGTACGGCGCCACGCCGACCGGCGCGATGCTGCGCTCGACGTAGTAGCCGAGCGCGCCCAGGAGCTCGCCGATCAGATCGAGGGAGCCTGCCGCCGTTGGCGCGCCGCCGAAGACCATCTGCCCGCTGGCGGCGCGCAGAACGACATAGGCCACCCCCGCCAGGAGCAGCGGCACATACCGTGCCCAATGCAGGCGACGCTGCGACAGCCAGTCCTGCGCCGGCAGTATCAGCAGGCCGGCGACGGCGACTTCCTTGGCGAGCAGTGCACACAGCAGCGCCATCGCCGCTGCCCAGGCGGTCCACCGTTTGTCGTGACGCCCGCTCAGGAGCAACGCGGTCAGAAGAAACGCGCAGGCGATCACATCGGAGCGGCCCGCCACCCACGCGACCGACTCCGCATGCGTCGGCCACACGGCGAACAGCGCCGCACCGGCGACCGCCACAGGAACATGGCCGGGGAACCAGTGCGCCGCGAGCCTGAACACCAGCACAGTGGTGATGGCGTGAAACGCGATCACCGAGGCGTGGAACCAGAAGGGCGACTCGCCGCCAAGCTCGCGATCGAGGAAATACGTCGCGAAGACCAGCGGGCGGAAGTAGTACCGGGGCACTTCCGGCGGCGTCACGAACAGATCGCCCCAGCTCACCATGGCGCGCATCTGCCGGAGGATCAGCGGATCATCCCAGACGAACCCGTTCTGCAGCGCGGGCAGATACACCAGCAACGCGAGCAGCATGAGCGCCGCGGCAGTCCACCGATGGATCTGCGACAGCTCGCCCGCGCGGTTCCGCGCTGGTGATGGCCGCGGCGTCGCGTCCGTCTTCACGTGTGCGTAACAGCCGTTCTCTGGAGGAGATGAGCGCCGCGCGTAAGCCGCGGCCTTCGTGAAGTCAAGCAATGCGGGCGGTGGCCAACAACTCGGCACCCGCCACGACGCCAACTCCGCACGCCGGTTCGGAGGCGCCCGGCTCACACCGGTTCACACTCCGACCTCGGCGTCATTGCAGGTTTGATCTTTGTCCAACTCCTCCCCCACCGAGGCCCTTCGCACGCCTTCCCTCCCCTCGCCGGCTGTGCTTGTGCTGCGCACATGTCCATCGCCGTTCCGCAGCGCATCCTTCTCGGTCCCGGTCCGTCCAACGTGCATCCGCGGGTGCTCGCGGCGCTCGCGACGCCGCCGATCGGACATCTCGATCCGGCGTTCATCGCGCTGATGGAGGAGACGAAGGCGCGGCTGCGCGACACGTTCCTGACCGCCAACACGCTGACGCTGCCGATCTCGGCCACCGGCTCGGCGGGCATGGAGGCGTGCCTCGTGAACCTGCTCGAGCCGGGCGACACGGCGATCGTCGGCGTCAACGGCGTGTTCGGCACGCGCATGGCCGACATCGTGCGCCGCTGCGGTGCCCAGGCGGTGACGGTCGAGGCCCCGTGGGGGCGGATCATCGAACCGGATGCGATCGCCGCGGCGCTGCGCGCCCACCCCGGTGCGAAGCTCGTCGCGCTGGTGCACGCCGAGACGTCGACCGGCGTCTGGCAGCCGGTCGAGGAGATCGGTCGCCTCGTGCGCGACGCGGGCGCGCTGTTCGTCCTCGATACTGTCACGTCGCTCGGCGGCCTGCCGGTGCGCGTCGACGACTGGCTGGTCGATGCCTGCTACAGCGGCACGCAGAAGTGCCTCAGCTGCCCGCCCGGGCTCGCGCCGCTGACGTTCGGTGAGCGCGCGCTCGCCGCGCTGCGCGCGCGGCGCACCCCGGTGCAGAGCTGGTATCTCGATCTGACGCTGATCGCGCAGTACTGGGGCGAGGAGCGCGTCTACCACCACACCGCACCGATCGCGATGGCGTACGCGCTGCTCGAGGCGCTGCGCCTCGTCCACGAGGAAGGCCTCGAGGCGCGCTGGGCGCGGCACGAGCGGCATCATGGCGCGCTGCGCGCCGGCCTGGCGGCCCTCGGCCTCGCGCTGGCGGCGCAGGACGGCCACCAGCTGTGGAGTCTCAATGCGGTGACGATTCCCGCCGGCGTCGAGGATCTCGCCGTGCGGCGGGCATTGCTGGAGGAGTTCGGAATCGAAATCGGCGGCGGGCTGGGGCCGATGAAGGGGAAGGTGTGGCGGGTGGGATTGATGGGTGAGTCGAGCAGCGCGGCGAACGTGCTGCTCGTGCTGCACGCGCTGGAACGCGTGCTGCCGCGCTGCGGGCACAAGATCCGTGAGGGTGCGGGGGTGGCGGCAGCGTCCGCGCTGTTGTGACCACGAAACAGCCACCGAGCGCCGGGAAACCACCAGTCGACTGATCACACCGAGGCCTCGATGTGATGGTCAATCGACTCAGCGTCCTCCACACCTCTGTGGCTGAATCCTGATCCGCCCCTCAGCCGCTCGCCAGTTGGCGGATCAGCTCGCTGGCGAGCTTGCCGTCGAACTGGCCGGCGTGGCGGGCGCGCAGCGCCGCCATGATCGGGCCGATCTGCGTCGTGCCGAGCTCGGCGGCGATGGCGCGGATGGCGGCCTCGAGGGCCGCGGCGTCCATCTGCGCCGGCAGGTAGGCGTCGAGGATCCGCTGCTCGGCCTCGGCCTGCGCGACCGCCTCCGCGCGACCGGCCTTGCGCGCGAACCCGGCGATCTCGGTGCGCTTCGCGCTCTCCTTGCGCAGGATGGCGACGATCTCGGCCTCGGGCAGCGTGGCGACCTGCCGGTCGACCTTGGCGTTCTTGACCGCCGTGATGACGCCGCGCAGGACGTCGATGCGCACCCGGTCGCGGGCGCGCATCGCGTCCTGCAGATCGCGCTGCAGCGTCGCCTCGTCGGGCATGCTCAGACGCCGCCGAAGATGTAGCGGGCCACGGCGCGCCCGTCCTGCGCGGTGATGATGCCGTCGCCGTTGGCGTCGACCCCTGGCGCCACGCGATCGCCGCCGAAGCTGCCGCCGGCGATCGCCTCGACCTGCTGCCCGTCGCCGTCAGCCAGCTCGGCCGCGACCGCGACGAGGTCGGCCGCCGTGCGGTGGCCGTCGCCGTTGCCGTCGCCACGCAGCGCGGCGCTGCCGGCGGGGCCGGGCTGGCCGAACGGGTCGCAGCCCGGATCGCGCGCGCAGTTGCTCAGCACCGAGACGTTGTTCGCGCTCGGGTCGCTGTTCGCCGTCGCCGCGTCGTAGCGGCCGTCGCCGTCGAAATCGCCGGCCGCGATCGCGATCGGCATGCGGCTGACGTTGTCGGGCAGCAGCGTGCGGCGGAAGGTGCCGTCGCCGTTGCCGACCAGCACGCGCATCGCGTTGTCGGTCTGGTTGACCAGGCCGAGGTCGACGATCTGGTCGCCGGTGAAGTCGCGCGCGACGATGGCGCTGACGAGGTTGCCGGCCACCGTGCTGCTGAGCGGCGCGAACGGCGCGTCGCACGCGCCGCGGAAGGCGCGCACGCTCGGCGTCGCGCTCGGCGCGACGGCGTTGGAGACGACGAAGTCGGCCGTTCCGTCGCGGTTGAAGTCCGCCACCGCGAGCGCGATCGGCCCCTGGCCGACCTGCGTGTCGGGCAGCTCCTGCACGACGGTGAACGAGCCGTCGCCGTTGCTGCGCAGCACGCTGACGAGATTCGAGGCCTGATTGGCGACGACGAGGTCGTCGCGTCCGTCGCAGTTCGCATCGATGGCGACGATGCCGAGCGGCGTGTCGCCGACGGTCGTGTTGCGCGCCGCGGCGAAGCCGCCGCCGGCCTGCTGCAGCAGGACCGAGGCGCGTCCCGGCGGGCCGATCGCCGAGACGGCGATGTCGACGCGGCCGTCGGCGTTGAAGTCGCCGGTGGTCACCGACCCGGGCCCCTCGGCGACCGGGTGGAGCTGCGGGGCGGCGAACGTGCCGGGACCGGTGGCGATGATGACGGCGACGCGGTTGCTCTCGTGATCGGCGACGACCAGGTCCGGCAGCGAGTCGCCGTTCAGGTCGGTCGCGGCGACGCCGAGTGCGCGCTCGCCGGGGGCAAGCGTGATCGGCGGGCCGAAGCCGTTGGGGCGCCCGGGCAGGATCAGCACCTCGCCGGAGTCGCCGGTGACGATGAGATCGGGCAGCGCGTCGTCGTCGACGTCCGCGACGGCCAGCGCCGACGGCCCGTTGCTCGCCGGAATGTCGAGCGCGGCGTGCAGCGTCCCGTCGCCGCGGTTGCGCAGGATCGCCACCGACGGCCCGTCATCGCCGCCCTGCGTGGCGGCGACGGCATCGATGAGCCCGTCGTCATTGAGGTCGTCGAGCGTCAGCGCCTGCGGCTCGGCATCGGCGACATACGTGCGCACCGGGCCGAAGCCGCCTGCGCCGTCGCCGAGCAGCACGCTGATGTCGCCGCTGCGGCTGTTGCTGACGACGAGATCGAGCGCGCCGTCCTCGTCGAGGTCGCCGAGCGCCACCTGGTTCGGCACCGTGCCGACGAAATGGTTCGACTGCGGCTGGAACGTCAGATCGCCGTTGCCGAACTGCACGCTGACGGCGTCCTCGTTGCCGACCGCCATGACGAGATCGAGCCGCCCGTCGCCGTTCAGATCGACGAGCGCGAAATCCTTCGGCGCGGCGCCGGTCGGCAGCGTGCCCGCGGGGGTGAAGCCGCCCCCGCCGTCGCCGGTGAACAGCGACAACGAGTTGCTGCGCTCGTTGAGGACCGCGACGTCGGGGTGGGCATCGCCGTTCAGGCGACCGATCGCGACCGCGACCGAGCCGAGGTCGGTGGTCAGGTTCGGCACCAGCATCCCCGGCTCATCGGGGTCGTCCTGGAGCAGGACGGTGAACGTGCCGTCGCCATTGCCATGCAGCACCGACAGCGAGCCGGGGGCGCTGTCGGCGCCCTCGTTGGCGACCACCAGGTCGCGGACGCCGTCGCCGTCGATGTCGCCGCTGGCGAGGCCGACCGGACTCGTGCCGACGGCGACCGGCGGCCCCGGCAGGTCGAAGTAGCTCTGATCGGCGCGGCCGCGCATGAACACGACGGTGCTGTCGTTCGACAGCGCGACGATCAGGTCCGGCACGTCGTCGCCGTCGAAATCGGCGAGATGCAGCCCGGACGGATGGCTGTTCGTCGGCACCTGGCCGAGCGGGCTCAGGGTGCCGTCGCCGAAGCCTTCGAGGATGTTGATGTCGTTGCCACCGACGCCGGCGTTGCTCGTCAGCACGTCGCGGTAGCCGTCGTTGTTGAAATCGCCGGTCGCGATGCCGGTCGGATTGCCGGCCGCGATCTCCGTGTACGCCGTGCGGAACAGGCCGCTGGTCGCCGAGCCGATCCCCGGCACCAGCACTCCGACCGCCACCACTGCCACCATGGTACGCATTCGCATCGCTGCCTCCCTCACCAACATCCTCTCGACGCGTTGAATCGTTTCTTTATTGCACGCGCATGCCGGTACGCCCCCAGCGCACCCAGCCATCGTCGGCATCCCGGGACCAGTAGACCACGCCGGCACGGCCGCGGACATCCCCGACGTCGACGAACCCCCAGTAGCGGCTGTCGACGCTCTGATCGCGGTTGTCGCCGAGAACGAAGAGCTTGCCGGGCGGCACCGCCACGGGACCGAACGTATCGCGCGGCCCATCCAATTGCACGTGCGCGCCCTCGACGAACGCCACCGGATACTCGCGCGGCACGCCGTCGACGAGGACCGCCTTGGCGCGCAGCTCGACGCGCTCCCCGCCGACCGCGACGACGCGCTTGATGAAGTCCTCGGTCGTGTCGCGGGCCGGGTCGCGCGGCCCGGCGAAGACGATGACGTCGCCCGGGGCCGGATCGCGCCAGCGCAGCAGCCAGCCGCCGAGCAGCGGCACGCGCAGGCCGTAGGCGAGCGGGCTGACGAGCACGAAATCGCCGATCTGCAGCGTCGGCAGCATCGAGCCCGACGGCACCTTGACGGCCATCAGCGCGCAGCCGCGCAGGAGGGCGGCGGCGAGCAGTGCCGCGACGAGCACGCGACCGTACCCGCGCACGTCAGGCGGGGACCTTCAGCACCGCGAGGAACGCTTCCTGCGGGATCTCGACGCTGCCCACCTGCTTCATGCGCTTCTTGCCCTCTTTCTGCTTCTCGAGCAGCTTGCGCTTGCGGCTGATGTCGCCGCCGTAGCACTTCGCGGTGACGTTCTTGCGCAGCGCGCGCACCGTCTCGCGGGCGATGATCTTCGCGCCGATCGCCGCCTGCAGCACGACCTCGAACATCTGCCGCGGGATGAGCTCCTTCATCGTCTCGATCACCTCGCGGCCGCGCTGGTAGGCGCGGTCGCGGTGGACGATGAGCGACATCGCGTCGACCGGCTCGCCGTTGACCCGCACGTCGAGCTTGACGAGGTCGCCGGGGCGCATGTCGATGAACTCGTAGTCGAGCGAGGCGTAGCCCTTGCTCACCGACTTGAGGCGGTCGTGGAAGTCGAGCACCACCTCGTTCAGCGGCAGCTCGTACTCGAGCACGACGCGGCCGAGCCCGAGGTAGCGCATCCCCTTCTGCCGCCCGCGCTTCTCCTCGCAGAGCTTCAGCACGCCGCCGAGGTAGCCTTCGGGGACATGGATCGAGGCGAGGATGTACGGCTCCTCGATCTGCTCGATGCGCCCCTCCTCGGGCAGCTTCGCCGGACTGTCGACCATCAGCACCTCGCCGCGCGTCGTGGTGACGCGGTAGGCGACCGTCGGCGCGGTGGCGATCAGCGACAGGCCGAACTCGCGCTCGAGCCGCTCGCGGACGATGTCCATGTGCAGCAGGCCGAGGAAGCCGCAGCGGAAGCCGAAGCCGAGGGCGAGCGAGTTCTCCGGCTCGTAGCTGAACGCCGAGTCGTTCAGGCGCAGCTTCTCCATCGCATCGCGCAGCGGCTCGTACTGCGTCGACTCGGTCGGGTACAGGCCGGAGAAGACCATCGGTTTGACGGCCTTGAAGCCCGGCAGCGGCGCCGCCGTCGGACGATCGGCGCTGGTCACCGTGTCGCCGATCTTCGCGTCGTGGATGTCCTTGATCGCGGCCATGAAGAAGCCGACTTCGCCCGGACCAAGTGCCGCCGCCTTGGCGGGGCGCGGCGCGAAGACGCCGACCTGCGTGACCTGGAACTTCGCGCCCGTCGACATGAGCTGGATGCGCGTGCCGCCGGCGATGGTGCCGTCGAAGACGCGCACCACGGCGACGACGCCGTGGTACGGATCGAACCACGAATCGAAGATCAGCGCCTTCAGCGGCGCCTCGGGATCGCCCTGCGGCGGCGGCACGACGCGCACGATCCCCTCGAGCACCTCGGCGATGCCGATACCCTGCTTGGCGCTCGCCAGCACCGCGTCGCTCGCGTCGAGGCCGATCGTCTCCTCGATCTCGTGCTTCACCCGCTCGGGGTCGGCGCTCGGCAGGTCGATCTTGTTGATCACCGGCAGGATCTCGAGGTTGTTGTCGAGCGCCTGGTAGACGTTGGCGAGCGTCTGCGCCTCGACACCCTGCGCGGCGTCGACGACCAGCACCGCGCCCTCGCAGGCGGCGAGGCTGCGCGAGACCTCGTAGCCGAAGTCGACGTGGCCGGGGGTGTCGATGAGGTTGAACAGGTACTCTTCGCCGTCCCCCGCCCGGTAGCGCATGCGCACCGCGCTCGCCTTGATCGTGATGCCGCGCTCGCGCTCGAGGTCCATGCTGTCGAGCAGCTGCGCCTGGCGTTCGCGTTCGGTGATCGTGCCGGTCGCCTCCATCAGTCGGTCGGCAAGCGTCGACTTGCCGTGGTCGATGTGGGCGATGATCGAGAAGTTGCGGATTCTGCTCAGGGGGGTCATGGCGGGAAGGCCGCCGGGCTCAGGCGGGCGTGGCGGCGGCGCGGAACCAGGCGACGGTCTCGGCGAGGCCGTCGGTGAGGGACGTGGTGGGAGTCCAGCCGAGCGCGCTCCCGGCGCGCCCGGGGTCGAGGACGCTGCGAGCCTGCTCGCCGGGCTTGGCCGGCCCGTGGCGGGCGGGGATGGGGACGCCGGTCGCCTCGGCGATCCGGGCGGCGAGCGCCAGCACGCTGGTCTCGATGCCGGTGCCGATGTTCAGCACGCCGCTCGCGTCGCCCGTCAGCGCGAGCAGGTTGGCGCGCACGACGTCGGCGACGAAGACGTAGTCGCGCGTCTGCCGTCCGTCGCCGTTGATCACCGGCGCCTCCCCGGCGAGCAGCCGCGTGGTGAAGATCGCGACCACGCCGGCCTCGCCGTGCGGGTTCTGCCGCGGGCCGTAGACGTTTGCGTAGCGGAGCGCGAGCCAGGACAGGCCATGCACGACGGCATAGTAATGGAGATACCGTTCGCTGCCGAGCTTCGCCACACCGTAGGGCGACACCGGCTCGGTCGGATCGTCCTCGCGCGACGGCAGCCGGCGGGCGTCGCCGTACACCGTGCCGCCGGACGAGGCGAAGACGACGCGCCGCAGGCCGTGCCGGCGCCCCTCTTCGAGGACGTGCAGCAGCCCGATCAGGTTGATTTCGGCATCGAGCACCGGGGCGCTCACCGAGCGCCGCACGTCCATCTGCGCGGCGTGATGGCTGAGCACCTCCGGCCGCTCGCGCGCCATCACCGCCGCCACTGCCTCGCGGTCGCGGACGTCGACGCGGTGGAAGCGCGCCGCCGGGTTGAGGTTCGCCTCACGGCCGGTCGACAGATCGTCGAGCACCGCGACCTCGTGGCCGGCGGCGAGGCAGGCGTCGGCGACGTGGCTGCCGATGAATCCCGCGCCGCCGGTGACGAGGATCCTCACGGGTCCTCGCGCAGGCGGCTGCGGAAGTAGTCGATCGTCGCCCGCAGCCCGTCCTCGAGCGCGACCTGCGGCTCCCAGTCGAGCAGCGCGCGGGCACGGCTGATGTCCGGCTGGCGCGTGTTGGGATCGTCCTTGGTGCGCTCGTCGGTCGGTACCTGGAACTCGATCGGCGACGCCGAGCCGCTCAGCTCCTTGATCAGCCGCGCGAACTCGAGGATCGTCATCTCGCGCGGGTTGCCGAGGTTGACCGGATCCGCGGTGCCGCGCTGCCAGAGGCGGATCATGCCCTCGACCAGGTCGCTGACGTAGCAGAACGACCGCGTCCGCGAGCCGTCGTCGTAGACCGTGAGCGGCTGGCCGCGCAGCGCCTGGGCGATGAAGTTCGTCACCACCCGCCCATCGTCCGGCCGCATGCGCGGGCCGTAGGTATTGAAGATGCGGAAGATCCGCGTGTCGACGCCGTGATAGCGATGGTAGGCCATCGTCATCGCCTCGGCGAAGCGTTTCGATTCGTCGTACACGCCGCGCGGGCCGACCGGATTGACGTTGCCCCAGTAAGCCTCGGGCTGCGGGTGGACCTGCGGGTCACCGTACACCTCGGAGGTCGAGGCGAGCAGGAACTGGGCGTTCTTCGCGCGCGCGAGGCCGAGCGTCTTGTGCGTGCCGAGCGCGCCGACCTTGAGCGTCGGGATCGGCTTGCGCAGGTAGTCGACCGGGCTGGGCAGCGACGCGAGGTGGAAGATCGCGTCGACCGGCCCGTCGACGTAGATGTACTGCGTGACGTCGTAGTGGATGAAGCGGAAGCGCGCGTTGCCGAGCAGGTGGGCGATGTTGCGGCCGTGACCGGTGGAGAAGTTGTCGAGCGCGATGACCTCGTGGCCCTCGCCGACGAGGCGGTCGGCGAGATGCGAGCCGATGAAGCCCGCTCCGCCGGTGACGACGATGCGTCCCATGCTCACTCCCCGCGCACGGGCGGGCGGCCGACGGCGTAGTACGTGAAGCCGAGCTGGCGCATGGTCGCGAGCTCGTAGAGGTTGCGACCGTCGAAGATCAGCGGCTCGCGCAGCAGGCTGCGCATGCGCTCGAAATCGGGCTGCTTGAACTCGCCCCACTCGGTGACGATCAGCAGCGCGTCGGCGTGGCGCAGCGCGTCGTACGGCGCGTCGCAGTACGTGATCCGCTCGCCGAAGATCCGCTCCGCCACCGGGCGCGCGACCGGATCGTGCGCCTGCACCGCCGCGCCCGCGGCGAGCAGCGATTCGATCAGCGTCACCGACGGCGCCTCGCGCATGTCGTCGGTGCGCGGCTTGAACGACAGGCCCCAGATCCCGAAGCAGCGGCCGCGCAGCGCGCCGCCGAAGTGCTGCTCGACCTTGCGGACAAGCAGCATCTTCTGCGCCGTGTTCACCTCGTCGACGGCGCGCAGCATCTGCGGCACGCAGGCAGTCGACTCGGCCATCGTGATCAGCGCCTTGACGTCCTTCGGGAAGCACGAGCCGCCGTAGCCGACGCCGGGGAACAGGAACGCCGGGCCGATGCGCCGGTCGAGGCCGACGCCGCGCCGCACATCCTCGACGTCGCTGCCGAACGCGTCACAGAGATTGGCGATCTCGTTGATCAGCGAGATGCGCGCCGCGAGCATCGCGTTCGCGGCGTACTTCGTCATCTCGGCGCTTTCCGGGCTCATGAACAGGATCGGATTGCCGGTGCGGACGAACGGCTTGTAGAGCTCCTCCATGATGCCCCGCGCGCGCTCGCTGCGGTGGCCGATGACGACGCGGTCGGGCTTCTGGAAGTCCTCGATCGCCGCGCCCTCCTTGAGGAACTCGGGGTTCGAGACGACGTCGACCGGATGGCTCGTCCGGCCGCGGATGATCTGTTCGACGCGCTTCGCGGTGCCGACCGGCACCGTGCTCTTGTCGACCACGACCTTGTAGTCGTTCATCGCCTCGCCGATCTGCTCGGCGACCCGCCACACGGCGGAGAGGTCGGCCTCGCCGTTTGTGCCCGGCGGCGTGCCGACGGCGATGAACACGATCAGCGAGCGCCGGACGGCGTCGGCGAGGTCGGTCTGGAACGTCAGCCGTTGCTGCGCGACGTTGCGCTTGACCAGCTCCTCGAGGCCGGGCTCGTAGATCGGGATCTCGCCGCGCTTCAGCGCCGCGATCTTCTGCTCGTCGACATCGACGCAGATGACGTCGTTGCCGCTCTCGGCGAAACAGGTTCCGGCAACCAGGCCGACGTAGCCGGTGCCAACCACGCACAGTTTCACTCGCGTTCCTCCACTGCGCCCGTCGTGCCGCCTCGCCGCATCAGATGCGGGAGACCGCGGGCTTGTTGCCGCCCGGGGCGGCGTTATCGGCGGGGTCCGGGGTTGTCAATGCAGCGCGTTGCGGGTCGCCGGCCGTGTGCCCGCCCCCCTCGCCGGTGTCGGCGCGCAGCACCCGGTCGATCCGGTACACCGGCTTGTTCTGCGACTCATGGTACGTGCGGATGAGCAGCTCGGCCAGCAGGCCCATGGTGATGAACTGCAGTCCCATGACGCTGAGCAGGATGCCGAGCAGGAGTATCGGCCGGCCGCCGATCGGGATACCGAGCACGGCGCGCTCGAAGCCGAGCCAGCCGACGATCGCGAAGCCGAGCGCCGTCGCGGCAAGCCCGGCGAGCCCGAAGATGTGAATCGGGCGCGTCGAGTAGATCGACAGGAACTTGACCGTGATCAGGTCGAGGATGACGCGCACGGTGCGCGACAGGCCGTACTTCGAGCGGCCGGCGACGCGCGGCCGGTGATTGACCGGCATCTCGACGACGCGCCCGCCGAGATCGTCGACCAGCGCCGGGATGAAGCGGTGCATCTCGCCGTAGAGCCGCAGGGTGCGCGCCAGGTCGCCGCGCAGCACCTTGAGGGTGCAGCCGTAGTCGTGCAGGCGCACGCCGGTGATCGCGCCGATCACCCAGTTCGCGATGCGCGAGGGCAGCAGCCGCGTCAGCCACGCGTCCTGCCGGTGCACGCGCCAGCCGGCGACGAGGTCGTAGCCGTCCTGTCGGCGGGCGCGCAGGCGCAGGATGTCGGCGGGATCGTTCTGGCGGTCGCCGTCGATGAGCACGACGTCGGCACCGCGCGAATGCGCGATGCCCGCCGACAGCGCCGCGGTCTGGCCGAAGTTGCGGCTCAGGCGGATCACGGTGACGTGCGGGTCGCCGGCCTGCAGCGCGCACAGGCGCTCGAAGGTCCCGTCGTCGCTGCCGTCGTCGACGAACAGGAGCTCGTACGCGAGCCCGCTCGGCGCCAGGGCGGCGACGAGCTCGCGGTACAGCGGCTCGATGTTCCCGGTCTCGTTGAAGACCGGCACGACGACCGACAGGTCCATCGTCAGATGCCGGCGATGTCGGTCAGGCTGACGAACTGCCGGTAGCGCCGCTCGACGTCCTCGGCGGTGAGCTGCAGCAGTCGCCGCGGGCCGAAGTCCTCGACGACGAAGGAGCCCATGACGCTGCCATAGACGATCGCCCGGCGCAGGGTCGCGGGCGTCAGCTCGCCGGCGCGCGCCAGCTCGCCCATGAAGCCGCCGGCAAAGCAGTCGCCGGCGCCCGTCGGGTCGGTGACCTCTTCGAGCGGGAACGCCGGGACGGCGAACACCGCATCGCCGGCGAACTGGATGACGCCGTACTCGCCGCGCTTGATCAGCACCGCCCGCGGGCCCATCGACAGGATGCGGGCCGCGGCGCGCACGACGTTGCGCTCGCCGGAGAGCAGGCGCGCCTCCTCGTCGTTGATCACCAGGATGCCGACCCGCGCCAGCAGGCTGGTGAGCGCCGGTCGCGACTCGGCGATCCAGTGATTCATCGTGTCGGCGCCGATCACCTCGGGCGCGTCCAGCTGGTCGAGCACCGACGCCTGCAGCACCGGATCGATGTTGGCGAGGAAGACGAAGCGCGAGTCGCGATAGCTGTCGGGCAGCGTCGGTCGGAACTGCGCGAACACGCCGAGGTCGAGGTGCAGCGTGTCGCGGACGTTGACGTCCTCGTGGTAGCGCCCGGTCCAGCGGAAGGTGCGCCCGGGCGCCTCGCTGACGCCGGCGAGATCGATTTGGCGGCGGCGCAGCTCGTCGAGCGTGCCGGCCGGGAAATCCTCGCCGACCACGCCGACCATGCGCACCGGGGTGAAGAAGCTCGCGGCGAGCGCGAAGTACAGCGCCGCACCGCCGAGGACGTCCTCCGCCCTGCCCTGCGGCGTTTCCACCGTGTCCAACGCTACCGATCCGACGACGACCAGACTCATTTCACTCTCTCCTGCGATGTTCTCGAGGGGACGGATGGCCGCGGCGCGCGACTCCGGCCGCGGTGCACGCGCCGGTGCCGCCGACCGTCAGTCCGCGGGCAGGTACTTGCCGATCAGCGGGGCGAGACGCGCGCGCGTCGCCGGCGGGATGCGGGCGGGATCGGTGATGATCGCGTTGCGCAGCGCGCTGGCGCAGCCGCAGGTGCGGTCGGCGGGCAGCCGCCCGGCGACGCCCGCCACCGTGCGGCGCGCGAGATCGGCGTTGGCGGCGAGGATGCGCAGCACCTCCTCGATCACCACGTGCGCCTCGTCGGTCTTCCAGCAGTCGTAGTCGGTGACCAGCGCCAGGCTCGCGAAGCACAGCTCCGCCTCGCGCGCCAGCTTCGCCTCCTGCCAGTTCGTCATGCCGATCACGTCGGCACCCCACTGCCGGTAGAGGTGCGACTCGGCGCGGGTCGAGAACTGCGGGCCCTCCATGCACAGATACGTGCCGCCGCGATGCACCTCGCCGCCGGCGGCGCGCGCCGCCGCCTCGACCGCATCGGCGAACGTGGCGCACACCGGATCGGCGAGACTGACGTGCACGACGACGCCGTCGCCGAAGAACGTGCTCGGGCGCGCCACGGTGCGGTCAATGAACTGGTCGGGCAGCACGACGTGTCCCGGCGGCAGGTGCTCGCGCAGCGACCCCACGGCACCGATGGCGAGCAGCCATTCGGCGCCGAGCTGCTTGAGCGCGAACAGGTTGGCGCGGAACGGGATCTCGGTGGGCAGCAGGCGGTGCCCGCGCCCGTGGCGCGGCAGGAAGACGACCTGGACGTCGTCGAGCCGGCCGCGCATCAGCTCGTCCGACGGGGCGCCGAACGGCGTGTCGACGCGCACCGGCTCCACGTCGCGGATGCCGGGCAGCTCGTACAGTCCGCTGCCGCCGATGATGCCGAGAATGCGCTCGCCCACCCTACCTCCGGATGACGCGCACCACCGGGCCGAGGGCGACCTCGAGGCGCGTCGTTGGCTCCATGATGTCGCCGTCGACCATGTAGTGAGTCGGCTCGGCGAACTCAACGCACAGCCGCGCGCCGAGCGCGTCGTGCACCGCCGGCGAGCGCGTCGGCCGGCCGAGGCGGATCGCCGGCAGGCAGCCGACGAGCGCGCGCGGTCCGATCGAGCCGGCGAACAGGTGGAACGCTCCGGCCCGTTCGCGCGCGCGGTAGGTCGGGCGGAAGCCGAGCCCGATGTCCTCGATCGTGCTCGCATAGACGACCGTCACGGCGTCGAACGGCACGGGGGCGTCATCGAGCTGCAGGCGCGCCGGGATGCGGCGGAACATCGCGCGCATCGCGCTGCCGCCGACGAGCGCCGCGCCGCTCAGCCGTGCCAGCGTGCGGAACGCCGCGACGGCGCCGCGCGTCGGCCGCTCGTAATAGTGGCGCAGGAACGCGACCGGCACGCCGGCGCCGACCATGAAGCCGTAGTGGGTGTCGTTGACCGACAGCAGCTGGTGCACGGTCAGCGGCAGCGACTCGCCGCGCCGGTATTCCTCGACGATCTCCGCCAGCATGCGCTCGGGCTGCCACCGCGAGCAGCCGACGGCGCGGGCGACGGTGTTCATCGTCCCGGCACGCAGCGGCAGGATGGTGGGCAGCGCGTCGCTGCCGTAGACGCGCACCAGCGCCGTCAGCGTGCGCGCCAGCGTCCCGTCACCGCCGCACACGCCGAGCACCGCGACGCCGCGCTGGCGGCACTCCTCGGCGACCTCCTCGAGCTGCTCGAGCGAGCGCGGCTCGCGCACCCAGCCGTGCGTGCCGAGCACCGCCCCGAGTTGCCCGGCACGCCCGCGGACGCGCAGGTTCCGCCCAGCGGCCGGATTCACCACCACCGCGATCGCCGACACGCCGGGGAACATACCCGGTTTGCCGCGCCGCGTCAGCAGGGCGCGGCCGGGAAGCGCCTGTCGCGGAGGGGGTACGGTCGGAGGCGATCAGCGATCGGCGGTCGTCCGGCAGCCGTGTGGTGCGCGCGCGGCGCGGCCGCCCCGGGTGCTCACCCTGTCGCGACCATTCCCTGACGCGTCGCGGCGAGCTGGCCGCAGGCGGCCTGGATGTCGCGGCCGCGCGTCACCCGGGTGCTGGCGTTGACCCCCGCCGCGAGCAGGCGCTGCTTGAAGCGCTCGACCACCGCCGGCGTCGGCGGCGCGTACGGCGCGCCCGGGAAGGGATTGAACGGGATGAGGTTCACCTTGGCGCGCAGCCCGTGCAGGAGCCGGACGAGGCGGGCGGCGTCGGCCGGGGCATCGTTGACGCCGGCGAGCAGGACGTACTCGAACGTGATGCGGCGGCGCTGGGCGATCGGCAGCGCCCGGCAGGTGGCGAACAGCTCGGCGAGCGGGTAGCGGCGGTTGACCGGCATGAGCGCGTCGCGCAGCGCGTCGGTCGTCGCGGTGAGCGAGACCGCGATGCTCGCCGGCGTCTCGCGCACCAGGCGCTGGAGCTGCGGCAGCAGGCCGACGGTGGACACCGTGATACGCCGGCCGGAGAGCCCGAATCCCCACGGCGCAGTGAGGATCTCGATCGCCGCGACGACGTGGTCGTAGTTCGCGAGCGGCTCGCCCATGCCCATGAAGACGACGTTGGTGATGCGCTCGCCGGGATCGAGCGCGCGGCGCGCGGCGAGGAGCTGGGCCGCGATCTCGGCCGCGCTGAGGTGACGCTGCAGGCCGAGGCGCGCCGTGGCGCAGAAGGCACAGCCCATTGCGCAGCCGGCCTGCGAGGAGATGCAGACCGTCAGGCGCGGCGCGTCGGGGATGAGGACCGATTCGATCGCGCGCCCCGCCTCGAGGGTGAACAGGAGCTTGCGCGTGTCGTCGGCGGCGCGCACCACCTCGGGCGGCGGCAGCGCCGGCAACTCGAAGGCGTCGGCGAGCGCCGCGCGCAGCGGCTTGCCGACGTCGGTCATGGCGTCGAACGAGTCGACGCCGCGCTGGTAGACCCAGCCGAGGATCTGCTCGGCGCGGAATGCCGGCAGGCCCGCGGCGCGCAGCCAGGCGCGCAGCGGTGCCGGGGTCAGCGCCGGGCGCGTCGCCGGATCAGGCGTCGCGGAGGTCGAGCTCGCCGAAGAAGAAGCTGATCTCCCACCGCGCGGTATCGGGTCCGTCCGAGCCATGCGAGGCGTTGCGCTCCACGTTGGTGCCGAAGTCCTTGCGCACCGTGCCGGCGGCCGCCTTGGCCGGATCGGTCGCGCCCATCAGCTCGCGCCATTTCGCGATCGCGCCCTCGCCCTCGAGCACGGCGACGAACACCGGGCCCGACGACATGAACGCGCACAGATCGCCGTAGAACGGACGCTCCTTGTGCACGACGTAGAAGCGGCCGGCATCGGCCGGGCTGAGGCGCAGCAGCTTGCCGCCGACGATGCGCAGGCCGGCCTGCTCGGCGCGCGACAGGATGGCGCCGATCACGTTCTTCGCGACGGCGTCGGGCTTGACGATGGCGAGCGTACGTTCCTTCATGATCCCTTCCGTTCGGCGAGCAGCGCGACCATCGTCGCGCCCATTTCGGCCGGGTTGCGCGCGATGCGCACGCCGGCCGCCTCGAAGGCGGCAATCTTGTCGGCGGCGGTGCCGCGGCCGCCGGCGATGATCGCGCCGGCATGGCCCATGCGCCGCCCCGGCGGTGCGGTCTGGCCGGCGACGAACGCGACCACCGGCTTGGTCATGTGATCGCGGATGAAGTCCGCCGCGCTCTCCTCGGCCGTGCCGCCGATCTCGCCGATGACGATCACCGCATCGGTGTCCGGATCGTCCTGGAAGAGGCGCAGCGCGTCGACGAAGTTCGTGCCGTTGATCGGGTCGCCGCCGATGCCGATGCACGTCGACTGGCCGTGCCCGGCCTGCGTCACCTGGTGCACCGCCTCGTAGGTCAGCGTGCCGCTGCGCGACACGATGCCGATGCGCCCCGGGCGGTGGATGTAGCCCGGCATGATGCCGATCTTGCACTCGCCCGGCGTGATGATGCCCGGGCAGTTCGGCCCGATCAGCCGCGTCGGCCGCCCTTCCAGGAAGCGCTTGACGCGCATCATGTCGAGCACCGGGATGCCTTCGGTGATGCAGATGACGAGCGGAATGCCGGCGTCGGCGGCCTCCATGATCGCGTCGGCCGCGAACGGCGGCGGCACGTAGATCACGGACGCGTTGGCGCCGGTCTCGGCGACCGCCTGCGCCACCGTGTCGAAGATCGGAATGCCCTCGAACGCCGTGCCGCCCTTCCCCGGCGTCACGCCGGCGACCATCTGCGTGCCGTATTCCTTGCACGCCTTCGTATGGAACTGGCCCGTCGATCCGGTGATGCCCTGCGTCAGGACGCGGGTGTGCTTGTTGACCAGTACGCTCACTGCGGAATCCTCGCCGTCAGACGTGAAGCGGCGACCCTATCGGCGCGGGTTTTCGCTGTCAATTCAGCCCGGCGTCCGAGCAGCGCGCTGGAGGGCGCGTGTTGATGCGCGATGCGTGGTCCGTCCGCTCACCCCTGCCACTGCGC
>CBFGUK010000017.1:0-45550 GCA_965651925.1 uncultured bacterium
TGACGCGATCCGCGCCTCCGCAGACCGCCGGCAGCCGGGTGGGCGACGGCATTGACAGGTGGCCTGCACGCTCGGCCGCGCGCTGCGCGCATCCCGTCGCTCGCGCTGGCGTTGTCGGACGCCCCGCACCCTGGCCCTCTCCCCTGGCGGGGAGAGGGGACCCAGGCACCACGCCCGGCGCCCCCGGACGCGATCCGGTCGCGCAGCGGCTCACGCGCCGCGCGGACCCATCCGGCCGCGGCGGAAATCGGCGATGCCGGCGCGCACGGCGGCGAGGTTGGCGCGCCGCGCGCCGCCGGCGAGAACGGCGAACGCGGTGCTCGCCGCCATGACGCGCAGCTCCTGCAGCTTGCGCTGCCACGGCTCGCCGGGGCTGTGGCGCTGCAGCAGCGCGAGGTGGTTGCGCACCGAGTAGTAGAGGCTGTCCGGTGACTGGCGGCCGCGCCGTGCCGGGGCGCGGTCGTGCCGGACGCGCGCCTGCGGCGCGGCGATGACGCGCCGGCCCGCGGCGCGGGCGCGCAGGCAGAGGTCGGCGTCCTCGCAGTAGGCGAAGTACGACTCGTCGAAGCCGCCGAGCTGCTCCCAGGCGCGGCGGCTGACGAGCAGGGCGCAGCCGGTGACCGCCACCGGATCGCTGAGCCCGTCGTACTGGCCGCGATCGATCTCGTCGTGGCCGATCAGGCGCAGCGCGCCGCCGGCGAGATCGACGTCGAGGCCGATCGAATCGAGGCGGTCGGGGGCGCGGTGCTGGACGATCTTCGCGCCGGCGAGATCGGCGCCCGGCGCGGCACCGGCGGCGGCGACGAGCGCCGCGAGCGCGTCCGGTTCGGGAAGCGCGTCGTTGTTCAGGAACCACAGCCACTCGGCGCCGGCGGCGAGGGCCGTCGCGGCGCCGAGATTCGCCCCCCCGGCGAAGCCGCGGTTCGTGTCGCTCGCGCAGACGATCGCGCCGGGCGCGAGGCGCTCGACCTCGGCGGCGGCGAGCGCCTCGCTGCCGCCGTTGTCGACCAGCACCAGCGACCAGCGCGGATAGGTCAGCCGCGCGAGCGCCGCGAGACAGTCGAGGGTCGCGGCGCGCCGCTGCCAGTGGACGACGACGATCGCGACCGGCGCGGCGGACGGCGGGGTCACGCGCGGCGGCGCGGCGCGCGCCGCGCGCCCCGGCGGCTCATGCGTGGCCCTTGGCGCGCAGGTAGTCGCCGAGCGCCTCGCGCCACGGCCGCAGCTCGGCAAAGCCGGCGCGCATCCACTTGCCGTGGTCGAGCACCGAGAACGCCGGCCGCCGCGCCTTCGCCCCCGATTCCGCGGTGGTGATCGGCGTGCAGTCGACCCGCATGCCGCACAGCTCGAAGATCGTGCAGGCGAACTGGTACCACGAGCACTGGCCGCCGCTGGTCACGTGGTAGAGGCCGTACGCGACCTCGCCGGCGGCCTCGCGCTCGAGCAGCGCGGCGACGGCGGCGGCGAGATCGGCGGTCGCGGTCGGCGTCATCACCTGATCGTCGACGACGCGCACCGGGCCGGCGGTGCCGAGGCGGATCATCGTCTCGACGAAGTTGCCGCCCTTGCCGCTGGCGCCGGCGACGCCGTACAGCCCGGTGCTGCGGATGACGAAGTGCTTCGGCGCGTAGGCGCGCACGAGCTTCTCGCCGGCGAGCTTCGAGGCGCCGTAGACGCTCGTCGGTTCGGTCGCATCCGCCTCGCGGCGCGGCGTCGGCTCGTCGCCGCGGAACACGTAGTCGGTGCTGAAGTGCACGAGCGTGAAGTCGAGCTCGGCGGCGAGCCGCGCGAGGTGGTAGGCGCCGGTGGCGTTGACCGCGAACGACTCGACCGGCGTGTCCTCGCAGATGTCGACCTTGTGGTACGCGCTGGTGTTGATCACCACGTCGGGCCGCAGGGCGGTGAGCACGGTGCGGGTGCGCTCGGCATCGGTGACGTCGAGATCGGCATGCGTCAGCCCGGTGAGCCGCGCCCCGGCGAGCGCCGGCTGCAGATCGGTGCCGAGCTGCCCGGCGGAGCCGATGATGGCGATGTGTCGCATGGCGCGCGTGTTATCGCAGCCGGGTGGCGGCGGGCAACCCGGCTCGCGTCCGGCGCATGGCGTCGCGCGGATGATCTGCGGCCCGCCGGCCAGGAGCGACCGGCCGCACGCCAGGCACCCTCACTCGGAGTAGCCGAGCGCCCGCAGGCGCTCGCGCGTCGCCGCATCGGGCGTCGGCACCTGGCGGGCCTCGCGGCGCGGCGCCGCCGGCCGCGCGAGCGCGCTCTGCAGCGCGGTGCGCATCGCCGCCAGCTCCGTCGACGCGTCGCTGACGAGGTTCTGCTGCTCGCCGGGATCGCGGGCGAGGTCGAACAGCTCCTCGGTCACGTGGGTCGGCACGGTCGAGGTGATGAACTTGCGATCGCCGAGGCGCATCGCCCGCGCGGTGCCGGTCTCCTCGGCGATGTGGCCGTCGCATTCGCTGACCAGCGATCGCGCCGGCCACTCGCCGCCGGCGATCAGCGGCAGGAGGCTGCGGCCGTCGATCCCCGGTGCGGCGGGCAGGCCGGCGAGGTCGAGCAGGGTCGGCATGATGTCGACCAGCGACACCGGCGTGTCGATCACCGTGCCGGCGGGCAGCAGCGCCGGGCAGTGCAGGATCAGCGGCACGCGCACCAGCTCCTCGTAGAGCTTGGCGCGGTGGTGGAAGAAGTCGCCGTGCTCGCCGAACTCCTCGCCGTGATCCGAGGTCAGCACGATGCAGGTGTTCGCCGCCCAGCCACGCTCCTCGAGCAGCACGAGCAGCGTGCCGAGGGCGGTGTCCATGCTGCGAATGCCGCCGTCGTAGTGGGCGATGAGCTGCTGCAGCTCGTCGGTGGACAGCGGATCCTCGCGGGAGAGGATTTCGACGCCGGTGACGCCGTCCGCGAACGGGCCGTCGGGCTTGACGAACAGATCGGCGAACTGCGGCGCCGGCTGATACGGCAGATGGACCTCGTACGTGTGCAGGAACAGGAAGAACGGCCCGCTGCCGGGGCGCTGCAGCCAGCGTTGCGCCTGCCCGACGATCTCGCTGAACGGCGGCTGCCAGTAGGGCAGCACGCCGGGATCCGTGTAGAGCGTGAAGCCGGCGCTGAAGCCGAGGCGGGCGGAGACGTAGCCGCCGCCGGTGAAGCCGGCGGTCTCGTAGCCCGCCGCCCAGAGCCGGCTGGCGAGCGTGTCGCTGTCGGCCCCGATCGGCAGCGTGCCGCCGGGCCGGACCGCGCCGTGCCGGTGCGGCAGCAGGCCGGTGAACAGCGACACGTGCGCCGGCAGCGTCCAGCTGGAGGTGCTGTAGGCGTTGCGGAACAGCACGCCCTCGCGCGCGAGGCGGTCGAGCACCGGGCTGGTGTTGCGCGCGTAGCCGTACGCGCCGAGGTGATCGGGGCGCAGCGTGTCGATCGAGATCAGGATGAGGTTCGGCAGCGTATGGCGGCCGCGACCGTGTTGGGGCGTGGCGGGCACGAGCCGCGGAATGCCCCAGACGCCGGCCGCGCCGGCCGTGCCGATGTTGCTGCTCTCGAGCGCGATGCTGACGCGCCGGCCGGCGAACGGCTCGAGCGACAGGACGGCGTGCTTCCACGACTTCCCGCCGCGGCGCGCGACGCGCTGCTTGAGCAGCCGCTGCGCGCGCCCGTCGTCGTGCACCGTGACCGCGAACTCCGCCTCCTGCAGCGCCTCGGTCCACGCGTCGCTCGGCACGCCGAAGGTGATGGCCAGCGCCGTGTCGGGCGGCACCTGGACGGTGAAGCGGTGCGCCGGGCGGCCGAGCACCGCGCGCGTGGCGGCGCCGATCTTCGCCGGGGTGAGCAGGTCCGCGTCGGTGACCAGGCGCGGCAGCGCCGGCGTCGCGTCGGGCAGCCGGGCGGCGGCGACCGCCGGAGTCGGCGCCGCCGCCGGCCGCGGCGATGCCGCCGGCGGCGGCGGATCGCTGCACGCGGCGAGCGTCGCTGCGAGCAGCAGCGGCAGCCAGGGCGAGACGGAACGGAGGCGCAGACGGACCAGCGACATGTCGGGGACGAACGGAGCCAGGCGGAGGCGGGAGTGCCGCCAGCCAAGCGGCTGCATGCCGGCAAGTCAAACGCGAACGGTCCGCGCGGTCGATTCGACGCACCAGCCGTCGATTCCGGCCAGTCAGGCGCCGCGGCGCGCGGCGCACCACGCCGGGTGCGCAAAGCGCATTGACATACGAGAAACGTCGACACTAGGGTCGGCAATTCCGATTCCGACGAGAAGCAAAGGGGGCAGACACGTGCGTGCGAAGGCGAAGAAGATTCTGGTCATTGGCGGAGCGGGGTACGTCGGCAGCGTGCTCGTCGACGAGCTGCTGCGGCGCGGATACGCCGTCCGGATCTTCGACCGCCTGATCTACGGCGACTTCGGCCTGCGCGACGTGCGCGACCGCGTCGAGGTGGTGTCGGGCGACATGCGGCAGATGGATCCGGCGGTGTTCGAGGACATCGCCGCGGTGGTCAATCTCGGCGGCCTGTCGAACGATCCGACTGCCGAGTTCAATCCCGACGCGAACTACCAGATGAACACCGTCGCCACCGAGGTGTCGGCGAAGCAGGCGAAGCAGGCCGGCGTGGAGCGCTACATCTTCGCCTCGTCGTGCTCGATCTACGACCAGGGCGTCGAGGATCCGGAAGCCGACCTCATCCTCGACGAGGAATCGGAGGTCTCGCCGCGCGCCGCGTATTCGAGCTCGAAGTACGAGGGCGAGCAGCGGCTCCTGCCGATGGCCGACGCGAAGTTCTGCCCGGTCGTGCTGCGCAAGGGCACCGTCTACGGCTGGTCGCCGCGCATGCGCTTCGATCTCGTGGTCAACACGTTCATCAAGGACGCGCTGACCTGCGGCAGGATCACGATCCACTACGGCGGCGAGATGTGGCGGCCGCTGGTCGACGTGCGCGATGCGGCGCGCGCCTACATCGCCTGCCTCGAGGCCGACGAGGACAAGGTGCGCGGCCAGATCTTCAACGTCTCGTTCCGCAACATGCGCATCTCCGAGCTCGCGCTGCGCGTCAAGGGCGCGCTCGCCGAGCACGGCGTCGCCGCCGAGATCGACGCCGCCTACGGTTACACCGGCGTGCGCAACTACCGCGTGTCGGCGAAGAAGATCGCCACGGTGCTCGACTTCCGTCCGGTGGTCACCGTCGAGGAGTCGGTCGCCAACGCGATGGCGAAGCTCAAGGGCATCACCATCGCCGAGCTGCAGAACCCGCGGCACTACAACATCCGCTGGCTCAAGTTCCTCGAGGAGGCCGAAGGCGTCCTCGGCGCCGACGGCTCGCTCTGGGGCATCCCGGGGACGAAGTCCGAGCCGGGCACGGTGCGCGCGATCCGCTCGGCGGGATGAGCGGAGCAGGTTGTCAGGTTGTTACGTTGTCAGGTTGTGAGGTCTTGAAGTCGTCGGCGCGCGACCCCGGCTCTAAGCCTGACAACTAACAACCTGACAACTAACAACGTAACAACCTGCCCCTACTGCGCCTGCTCGCGCAGCTCCGCTTCCCCCTCCGCCGCCTCGCTCCGCCGCGCCACCACCAGCAGCGCCAGGCCGGTCGGCGGCTCGACGTACTGTTCGAGCGACAGCAGCGGCACGAGCGTGCCGGCGAGGCGGGTGTGCGAATCCGCCGCCGGGCGGCGCCGCAGCAGGCGCGTGTTCAGCCACCAGCCGAGCGCGCCGGGCAGGTTGCAGTAGCGCGCCGATTCGACCTGCCAGCCGTGACGCGCGAGCTGCGCGGTGAGCGCCGCGCGGGCGTCGCGGCCGGCGGCATCGGCGCCGAGTGCCGGCACCTGGAGCACGAGGCGGCCGCCGGGCGGCAGCAGACGCGCCACGGTCGCGAGCGCGTCATCGTCGCGCGCCAGCGGCTCGTGCACGTTCAGGCAGAGCACGGTGTCGAAGCCGTGCGCCTGCAGCGCCGCGACGTCGGGATGCGCCCAGTCGATCGGCTCGAAGCGCATGTTCGCATGGCCGGCGAAGCGCTCGCGCAGCCGCGCCAGCGCGGCGGGGTCGCGGTCGGTCGCCAGCACGAAGGCGCGATTGCGCAGGAAGCCGGTGTAGCTGCCGATGCCGCTGCCGGCCTCGAGGACGCGATCGCCGACGCAGCGCTGCACCTGGCTCCACACCCACTCGGTATAGCGCCGCTCGCGCCGCAGGCGGCGCAGCGTCGCGTAGGCGGGATCGCTGTCGGCGAGATCGTCGACGACGGCGTGCTTGAGGATCGTCCACACCGCCGAGACGCCGTCCTTCCAGCCGATCTTCTTGCCTTCCCAGTACTCGCGGCCGTGATAGCTGATCGGCACCTCGTAGACGCGGCAGCCGAGGCGCGCGACCTTGGCGGTGATCTCGGGCTCGATGCCGAAGCGGTTCGAGGTGAGATGCAAACGCTTGAGCACGTCGGCGCGGAAGACCTTGTAGCAGGTCTCCATGTCGGTGAGGTTCAGGTCGGTGCACAGGTTCGACAGCAGCGTCAGGATGCGGTTGCCGATCATGTGCCGGAAGAACAGCACGCGGTGCGGCCCGCTGAGGAAGCGCGAGCCGAAGACGACGTCGGCGTGCCCGTCGAGGATCGGCTGCACGAGGATCGGATACTCGTTCGGATCGTATTCGAGGTCGGCGTCCTGGATGAGCGCGATGTCGCCGCGCACCGCCGGAATCGCGGTGCGGATTGCCGCGCCCTTGCCGGCGTTCGCGGCGTGGAAGAGGACCTCGATCGTGTTGCGCCCGTCGGCCGGCTCGTCGGCGATGGCGCGGATCACGTCGGCCGTGCCGTCGGTCGAGCAGTCGTCGACGATGATGATCTGCTTGCGGATCGGCACGGCGCGCACGCGCTCGATCAGCGCGCGCACGGTCAGACGCTCGTTGAACACCGGCACGATGACCGAAAGCATGTAGTCGGGACGCACGGGCGCGCAGTGTAGCGATCGCCAATCCCGGAGCAAGGGAGCGGGCGGCGCGCCGCCGATCCCGCTGGCGGCGCACGGTGACGCGGCGGGCCGGCCGGCGGCCGTCCCGGCCGCCGCGCTCACGCCGCGCGCCGCTGGATGAGCGCCATCACGCGGCCGGCGGCGACCGCCTCGCGCCACAGCACGTCGGGATGCACCGGCACCGGCGTGCCGTCGGCCGCGCAGCGGTACGGCACGTACCCGAGCTCGTCGAGCAGCTCGAAGAGCACCCCCGGGCTCGTGCCGGCGCGTTCCAGCAGGGCCGGTGCGAGCGTGCACAGCACGCGCGGCGGCTGCGGGCGGGCGAGCGTGCGCCGCAGGCCGCGCAGCACCGACAGCTCGGTGCCCTGCGCGGCGATCTTCACGACATCGACGCGCGGCGCGTCGGCGAGCAGCTCGTCGAGCCCGGCGCCGGGGACCGTCACGACGCGCCGCTCCTCCGCCGCCGGCACGACGCGATGGTCGCCGCGATCGGTGGTCGCGACATAGAGCGCCGTCCAGCCGCGCTGCTCGAGGACGGCGATCTGGCGCGCCTCGACCTGCGGCAGCCGCCCGCCGCCGACGGCGCGCGTCAGCAGGTCGAAATTACTTGCCTCGGGCTCGAACGCGAGCACCCGCCCGCCGGGGCCGACCTGGCGTGCGAAGGCGAGCGTGTACCAGCCGAGATAGGCGCCGACGTCGACGGCGACGCCGCCGTCGGGCAGCGCGCGCGAGATCCAGCGCCGCACCCCACCGTCGCGCCAGCCGCGCCGCCACGCCTGCGCCTGCAGCCAGCCGGCGAGGGTGTCGGGATAGACGTGGTCGGGCCCGAGCGGCACGGCGCGGATGCCGATGTCGCGCGCCCGCTGCTGCGCCCACCACGCGCGCAGCCGCGCCCGCGTATCGTCGCCGCGCACCGGATCCGCCGTCGCCATCGCCCGCCGTCGCTAGCGCGCGACGGCGGGCGGCGCAAAGCACGACCGCGGCGGCGCGCCCGTCGCGGTGCGGCCCGGCGGGGTGGGATCCCCGCCCCCTCCGCTCAATCGGCGGGTGCCGGCGCCGGCTGCGCCGCCGGCCTGCGCGGCCGCGGCTTGCCCTTCGGCCGCGCCTTGGCGCGCGCGTCGAACTCCTGCAGCGCCTGGCGCACGCGGGCATTGTTGGGGTGCTTGTTCGTCGCCGCGACGAGGTGGCCGCGGGCGACGAGCGGCCGGCCGGCCTTCAGGTACATCTGCGCCAGGTCGACGCGCCAGTCGGCATTCTCCTGGTAGCGCAACGCCTCGGTCATGCGCTCGGCGGCGAGCAGCCACTCCTCGTTGTTCGCCGCGACACGGCTGAGCAGCATGTACGCCATCGGCCGCAGGGCGAGGTACTGGCCGCCGAGCTCGAGGCTGCGCTCGAGCTGCGGCCCCGCCTCGTCGAGCTGGCCGCGCGCGAACAGGACCGCGCCGAGGTTGTAGTGGATGAACGCGCCGATGCGCGGGAAGGCGTGTATCGACTCGCCGCTGTCGTAGAGGCGCTTGGCCTCGACGAGCGTCGTGTAGGCGCGCTCGGGGTCGCCGGTGTTCAGGTAGGTGACGCCGAGATTGAGGCGCGTGCGCGGGTTCGTCGGCGCCTTGGCGACGCCGTCCTCGTGCAGCGCGATCGCATCGCCCCACAGCGTCGCCCGCTGCCAGGTCGCGACCGACAGCGCCGCGGTCGCGACGACGACCAGCCCCGCCCAGGCGAACGCGCGCTGCGCCGCCGACAGGCGCCCGACCAGGTCGTGCAGCGCCGCGGCGGCGCAGAGGGCGATCATCGTCAGCGGCAGGTACATGCGGCGTTCCACCGCGAGATCGGCGATCGGCATCACCGACGAGGTCGGCGCGAGGATCAGCAGCATCCACGCCACCGTGAACGCGAACAGCGGCCAGGTGCGCCGCTGCCGCCAGGCGAGCGTCACCAGCGCACCGACCAGGACGAGCGGCACGAGCACGCCGAGGGCGAACGGCGTGCGCGCCAGCGGCCAGTCGTAGTCGAACGTCTGGCCGATCGGCAGGGCGACGAGTCGCAGGTAGTGCAGGAGGACGCCGAACTGCGTCCACAGGTATTCCCAGCGCGAGAAGCGGTCGAACCCGAGGCCGGCGGTGGCGCCGTACTGGCCGAGCGCGAGCGGGTTCAGGTAGGCGCGCACGAGCAGCACCGTGCCGCCGACCGCCAGCGGCAGCGCCGAGAGTCCCAGCAGCCGCCACGGCGGACGGGCGCGGCTCCAGTCGCCCTGTCCGACCAGCAGCCACTGGTAGCAGACGAGCGCCAGCGGCAGCGTGACGGCGATCTCCTTGCTGCCCAGCGCCGCGGCGCTGGCGAGCGGCACGATCACCGTCGCCAGCGTGCGGCCGCGGCGCAGCGAGACGGCGCTCGCGTAGGCGGCGACGGCGAGCAGGTACCAGAACGCGACCAGGACCTCGCTGCGGCTGGAAATGTAGGCGACGGTTTCGCTGGCCAGCGGGTGGACGGCGAACAGCACCGCCGCCGCCCAGGCGATTTCGCGCCGCGCCGCGCCGTAGCGCGCCGCGAGCGCCGGCAGCCCGAGCGTCATCCAGGCGATGGCATAGAGCAGCGCCGCGTTGGCGCAGTGCAGGGCGATCGAGGTGACGTGGAACGAGGTCGTCTCGAGGCCGCTGATCGCGTAGTCGATCGCGTACGAGTAGTCGGTCAGCGGCCGCGTGCTCAGCGTGAGGAACGGCGTGATCGGCCACAGGCTGCGGACCAGCGCGCTCTGCGAGATCGCGTTCGGGTCGTCGTAGACGAACGGCCCCGCGACGCTCGGCGCGTAGAGAATGGCCGCCAGCACGACCGCGGTGCCGATCGGCAGGAGGTGCGCGTGCCAGGGCGGCGGCGCGGGCAGGTGCGCAGCGCGCGCCGGCGGACGCGCCGGCCGCGGCGCGGGCGGAGTCGGGGCGGTCGCCCGCGGCGGCGCGGCGCCGGGCCGCTGCGCCGGCGTCGTCGGACGGGTACGGCGGCGGCTCATGACGACGACGAGCGGCGCTCCGCGGCGCCGGGCGCCTGCTCGCGCTGCTCCTCGAGCGCGCGCTGCAGGAGCGCGATCGTCTGCGCCAGACGGCGGATCGAGTCGCGGTGCGAGGAGAGGACGAGCGAGAAGTGCAGCAGGATGACGAGCGCGAAGAGGAACGCGACGCCGAAGAGCAGCGACGGCGGGTAGGCGATGCCGAGCAGGCCCGCCACCCAGTGCAGCAGCGGCCGGTAGAGCGACAGCAGCAGCAGCGCCGTCCCCGCCCCGAGCCACAGGATCGCGTAGCGCGCGTTGAGGCTGCTGCGCCGGATCGCCTCGACGACGAACACCATGAGAATCGCGCTCGCCGTGACGGCGAGCAGATCGAGCGTCGACATGATTCGCCTTCTCAATGCGGCCGCAGGCGCCCGACGAGCAGCGCCAGCACGACCTTCAGCATGTAGAATCCCGAGTACAGCGTACCGATCGAGGAGCGGCCGGCGATGCGCGCGTACATGATCACCGGCACCTCGCGCACCCGGCAGCCGGCACGCGACGCCATCACCAGCGCCTCGGTCTCCGGGTAGTCGTCGGGATGCGAGCGGGCGAGCACGGTGAGCGCGCGCCGGTTGACCGCCCAGTAGCCGGAGGTCGGATCGGTGACCCGCGCCCCGACGAGGCGGCTGACGATGCCGAGGATGAAGATCCCGGCGCGGCGCACGAGCGTCGACTGGAAGCCCTCGCGGGCGAGGAAGCGCGAGCCGACGACGATGTCCGCGTCGCCGGCCTGCAGCACCTCGAGCAGCCGCGAGATCTGCGCCGCATCGTGCTGCCCGTCGCCGTCCTGGCGGACGACGTAGTCGTAGCCGCGCGACAGGCCGAACAGGAAGCCGGTCTGCACCGCGGCGCCGATGCCGAGATTGCACGGATGCTGCAGCACGATCGCCCCGGCGGCGCGCGCCAGCGCCCCGGTGTCGTCCTCCGAGCCGTCGTCGATCACCGCGATGTCGCCGTCGAAGTGCGTCCGCGCGGCATGGATCACCCCCTGGATCGCGCCGGACTCGTTGAACGCCGGGATGATCAGCAGCGTACGCATGCGGGAGGCACGAGGGCGTGACCGGTGACCGGTGACCGGCGACCGGTGGGAATTCGCGAAAGGATCGGCACGTGGAAGAGCGTGTATAGGTCAAGCGCGCGGGCGAGCCAATTGCCACACAGGTCTGGTCGCGGGGACAGGACGGTCAGCCACGGAGGCGCAGAGGACAGTCGAGCCCGGTCTGATCAATTCCGATGACCTGTTCGACTTCGCGTCCTCCGCGCCTCTGCGGCCAACCACCGGTCACCGGTCACTGGTCACCGGTCACGCTTCACTCCTTGAGCGCGATCTCCCCCACCGACATGCCCCAGCGGCGCAGCCAGGTGAACGGTTCCCAGGCGGGGACGCGGCGGCTGGCCTGGACGGCGCGGCGCTTGCGCAGCGCCGCGGGCAGGCCGGCGAGGGCGGCCGCCCAGGCGCGCAGCAGCACGCCGATGAGCGCCAGCGGCGAGTGATTGCTCGTGAAGCGCCCGGCGGCGCCGCGGCCGGTGAGCGCGCCCCAGGCCTGCGCGGCGAGGCGCAGCGCGGTGAACACGGGCGAGAGAAGCAGCAGCGGCGCCGGCAGGCACTTGAGCGCCACCCACAACCGGTTGCGCTCGACGAGGAACGCCTTGAGCGGCGAGTACGCGTCGCTGGCGGCGGAATACTTGTGGTAGACCACCGCGCCCGGGACGCTGCGGCAGCGCCAGCCGGCGAGCCGGGCGCGCAGGCCGAGATCGGTGTCCTCGCAGTAGGCGAAGAGGTCCTCGTCGAACAGGCCGATGTCGGCGAGCAGGGCGCGGCGCACGAGCATCGCGCAGCCGCTGGCGACGACGATCTCCTCCTCGCGGTCGTACTGTCGGCGATCGGTCTCCAGCCGCCCGCGGCCGCGCGTCAGGCCGTCGCCGTAGAGCAGGTGGCCGACGTTGTCGATGCACGTGCGGTCGTCGAAGGCGAGGATCTTCGGCGCGAAGAGGCCGGTGGTCGGATGCGCGTCGGCGGCGGCGACCAGCCGCGCGCCGCAGTCCGGCGCGACTTCGGTGTCGCTGTTGAGCGGCAGCAGGTAGCGTCCGCGCGCCGCGGCGATGCCGGCGTTGAGGCCGGCGCCGTAGCCGCGGTTGTCGGGCAGCGCGACGATGCGCACCGCGGCGCCGAAGCGCTCGCGCACGAAGGCGAGCGAGTCATCGGTCGACGCGTTGTCGACGAGCACGATCTCGACGCCCGCCAGCGTCTGCTGCTGCAGCGAGCCGAGGCACACCTCGAGGTGCTCGCGCCCGTTCCAGTTGACGACGATCGCCGACAGCGGCACCGCGGGATCGTACCCGGTCACCGCGCGCTGCACATCGTCCACCGTGGGCGCGGTCATCCCCGCGACCCCATCGCCGCTGCGGGACGGCCGGTGCCGACGAGCACCGCGCCGCCCGGCGGCAGCGTCAGCGCGGCGCGCCGGCCGGGCAGCCAGACGAGGACGTCGCGCGCCGCATCGAGCCGCCAGGCGAGGCCGCCGGCGCGCAGCTCGACGTCGATCGCCGCCGGCTCGCGGTAGCTGCGATTGACGAGCAGCGCCGCCGCGGCGCCATCGGGTGCGGCGAAGAACCCGGCGGTGACGCGGTCGCCGGTGAGCGCCGCCAGCGGTGCCGGCCACGCCGCGGGCGGCATCGCGCTGTCGAGTACGGCGGTCGAGTCGTAGCCGTCGAGCGTCGTCGCGATCGCGCGCGCGTCGCGGTTCAGCGCCGCCACGGCGGCGAGCTTCGGCGTCGCGACGCCGTGCTCGACGAGGCCGCGGCGGAACTGCCAGTCGCGCGCGCGGTAGACGTGCACCGGCGTCCAGTACGTGAAGTACGAGATGCCGCGCGCCCCGTACGCGAGGCCGTGCATGACCTGCCACGCGAGCTCCGCCGGCGTCGGGTCGCGGTAGCGGCCGTGCGGCAGCGCCTGGACGATCAGCAGCCACGGCACGCCGGCGCGCCGGGCGCGCTCGCGGACGAGCGCCAGCGTCGCGAACGTGCCCGGCCGGTCCGAGCCGCGCCGGAACGGATAGTACGAGACGCTGAGCAGCGGCGGCCGCAGCGCGGCGAGATAGCGATCGATGTGCTCGCCGTACGACGCCGCGTCGAGCGCCTCGGGCGAGACGTACGGCGGCAGCATGTTGACGTACGGCAGGCGCGCGGGGTCGAGCGCGCGCAGGCGGTCGACCACCGGCGCGATCGCCGCCAGGCGGTCGCCGAGCGGCTCGTCGATGAGGAAGTAGCCGTCGAGCGCCGGATGGTCGCCGTACGCGGCGACCGCCGCCGCGAGCCGCGCCTCCCAGTCGGCGGGCACGCCGCCGTAGAGGTCGACGCGCGGATCGGTGATCCACATGCGCAGGCCGTGGCGCTCGGCGATGTCGAGCGCCCGCCGGTTGAGCGCCTCGCTCACCTTGCCCTCGCACGGCGCGCCGATGATGTCGAAACCGGCGGCGGCGATCTCGGCGGCGCGCGCATCGGTGAGCGCCGCGAGCGGCGGGCCGCACCACATGGTGATGAAGAACGGCCGCGGCGGGGCGGGCGGCGGCAGCGGCCGCGGGGGCGGCGCCGCGCAGCCGGGCAGCGCGCCGGCGGCGAGCCCGAGCAGCGCCGCGACCGCCAGCGCCGCCGGCGCGCGCCGCCGCGGTGCCGGGGTGACGAGCACGATCAGCGCCCAGAGCAGCGCCAGCGCGGCGACGCCCTCGGAGACCGGCATGACGTGGTAGTCGAACCCGGTCAGGGCGCGGTGCGTCGTCGGATGGAGCCACGGAAACGGCGCGCCGATGCGCCCCGCCGGCGGCACGAGCCACAGGGCGACGAGCGCCGCGGCGAGCGGCAGCCCGGCCACGAGGGCGCGGCGGCTGGCCCCGTGCGCCGGCGCCGGCGGATCGTGCGGCGCGCCGCCGCGCAGCAGCACCACCGCCCACGCGGCGCCGAGCGCGTTGAGGACGATGTCGTTCCAGTCGAAGTACACGTTCGGCACGGCGGCGTAGATGACGATGCGCTGATACGCCTCGTCGAGCACGCCGGCGAGCGTCGCGAGCAGCCAGGCGGGCAGCGGGCCGACGCCGACGCCGAGCAGCAGCGCCGCGAGCAGCGCGAACTGCGGCAGGTGGACGAGCTCGATGTTGGAGACCAGCAGCCAGCGCTGCGCGGCGACGCTGAGCAGCGTGAGGAGCGCGAGGGCGGCGAGCGGCGCCGGGTGCACGAGCCGGGCGGCGCGCCCGCGCGCCAGCGCCCCGGCGCCGGCGAGCGACAGCGCGCCGATCGCGAGCACCGCCACCCACTCGTAGGCGCGGCGCCCGATGCGCGCGAACAGCGCATCGCAGACGTCGGAGATCGGCTTGTGCAGCAGCAGATTGCCGATCACGAGGCCTGCGGCGGCGAGCCAGCGGGCGCGCGACGCGCGTGGCGGGTGATGGGTCAGCTGCATTGCGATTTCGATCGACGAACCGCGGCGTGTGTGCCAGAAAATCCGAAGCTCGGACACCCCATGGGGTCGGTGGGATCCCAGGGGCAGCACGGACGGGCCGGGCAGGGCGGTGGACGCGGTGTGCGGATGTGGTGGTGGACGCACGGTGGCGGGCAGCGCCACGAATCGGACGCTGGAAGCGGCGACGGTCATTCCGCTGACGCCGCGCGACGCCGCCTGCCGGAGGTCTGCACGCATTCGCTCCGACGCGGTGCACTCCCCGCTGCGCGGCACGTAATTCGCTCGCTGCGGTTCAATGAAAGGTACATGACGATACAACGCATCATCGGGTTCACCCTGCTGGCACTGCTCGCGGTGCCGCGGATTTCCGGCACTGCGCACGCCGCGCCGGCGACCCTTCCCGGGGTGCGGCACGTCGAGCTCGTCACCCTCGCCGACGCCGACCAGCCCGCCGCCCAGCGGCGGCTGGACGGTCGCCGCTCGCTTGCCTTCTCGACGCTCGGGCGCGCGTTCGCGCTCGAGCTCGAGCCCGTCGATCTCTTTGCCCCCGAGGCGCGCGTGTTGTGGGTTGACGACAGCGGGCCGGTCGCCGAGCCGCCGGCATCGGTCGGCGAGTTCTTCCGCGGCGTGGTGCGTGACGAGCCCGGCTCGTGGGTGCGGCTGCGGATCGGCGACGGCGAGCTCGCCGGCGTCGTCGCGACCGCCGACGAGGTCTACTTCTTCGAGCCGGCGCGGCGCCATCTCGCGCGCGCCGCCGCCGGCACCACGCTCGCCTACCGCCTGTCGGACACCGAGCCGCTCGACGGCGCGTGCGCCGCGCACGCCGGGCCGGAGCCGCTGGCGACGGACGCCGCGACGAAGGCCGGCGGCGCCTCGGCACGCGCCTTCGCGCGGCTCGCCGAGCAGGCCGGCCTGACGGACGTCGGCAGCCTCGCCGCGGTGGCGACGAAGCGGGCGCGCATCGGCATCGTGCTCGACTACGAGTTTTTCCAGAAGCACGGGGCCGGCTCGGCGCAGCGCGCCGCGGAGATCCTCAACGCGGTCGACGGCATCTACCGGGCCCAGCTCGGCGTCGCGATGCACCTGCTGACGGCGCTGGTGTACACCACGCCGAGCGATCCGTTCTCGAGCAGCACGAACTACCAGACGCTGCTCAACGAGCTCAGCGCGTTCCGCGACGCCAACGACAACACGGCGAGCCAGCCGCTGTACGGCGCCGATCTCACGCACCTGCTGACCGGCCGCAACCTCGACGGCAGCGTCATCGGCATCGCGTGGCTCGGCGTGCTGTGCGAGTCCTACTACGGCGCCGGGCTGTCGCAGGACTTCTCGACCAACCTCTATGCGATGACGCTGCTGCTCGCGCACGAGATGGGGCACAACTTCGGCGCCCCGCACGACGCGCAGAGCGGCTCGCCGTGCTCGGGCGAGCCGGGCACCTACATCATGAACCCGGTGCTCTCGACCTCGCTGCAGGACCAGTTCTCGTCGTGCAGCAAGACCCGCATCGCGCCGCACGTCACCGGCGCGTGGTGCTTCGATGCCTTCACGCCGGGGCCGACCGAGACGCCGACGCGGACGTTCACGCCGACCCGCACGCCGACCCTGCCGCCGACCGCGACGCGCACGCCGACGCGCACCTCCACGCCGACGCGGACGTTCACGCCGGTGCCGATCGGCGTGCCGGCGATCACGCAGCCGGCGGCGGGCCAGACGCTGGTCGTCACCGGCGTGACCTTCGCGTGGAGCGCGGTGGCGAACGTCACCGGCTACGAGCTGCAGATCACCAATGCCGCCGGCGGCACGGTGTTCAGCGGCGCGCTGGAGGGCGCGGGGGCGACCTCGACGCTGATCTCGCTGCCGAACAACGGCAGCTACACGTTCCGCGTCCGCGCCTGCCAGGGCGCGAGCTGCGGCGCCTTCGCCTCGCGCGCGTTCACCATCGCGCTCGCCGCGCCGGCGAGCGCGCCGACGATCACCTATCCGGCCGCCGGCGCGGTGCTCGCGAGCAGCGTCCAGGCGTTCAGCTGGACGCCGGTCACCGCAGCGCTGCCGCTGCCGATCTCCTACGACGTCGAGCTCGTCAACCTCGGCGCCGGAACCACCGAGCTGCGCATCGCCGCGTGGCATCCGACGGTCTCGACCGTCACCCGCCTGCACTCGGGCAACTACCGGCTGCGCGTGCGCGCCTGTCAGGCGGCGTGCGGACCGTGGAGCGCGGCGGTGACCTTCGGTGCCGGCGTGCCCGCCGTGCCGGCGGTGGCGCCGGCGCTCGGCCTCGCGGCGCTCGACGGCATGCACCTCTCCGTCAGCTGGACGCCGGTGGCCGGCGCCGAGTGGTACCAGGTGTACGTCGTCCAGCCGCCGCCCGCCGGACCGGGCGGTGGAGCGCTCACCGTCGCCGCCCGCGAGGTGTTCGGCACCTCGACGACGCTCGACGTCCCCGCGGGTCAGGCGAGCGTCATCGTCGCCGCCTGCACCGGCAACGGCTGCGGGCCGTTCAGCGCCCCGCAGCCGATCAGCCAGGCGGCGGTGAATCCGAACGTGCCGAACATCGGCACGCCGCTCGCCGGCTCGCGCGTCGACGGCCCGTCGGTGCTGTTCACCTGGAACCGCATCCCGGGCGACAACGGCAGCAACACCGTCTACCGCCTCTACATCCAGGACCTGTCGCGTCAGGCGCCGGCGTTCGACGTGCTGACGACGCAGAACTACTACGCGCCGTACCTCAAGGCGGAAGGCGCGCGCTACGACGCGATCGTCATCGCCAACCCCGGCCCGACCCAGGTCGTCGGGGCCGCGGTCGGCTTCGTCGTCGGCGGTGCCTCGGCGGCCGCGCCGTCGATGGTCCAGCCGCCGCACAACAGCGCCACGCCGGCGGGCAACGTCCAGCTCGGCTGGAGCCCGGTGCCGGGCGCGACACTGTACGAGTACTTCGTCACCGTGCCCGGCGCGGCGACCGCGAGCGCGCGCGGCGTCACCCCCGGCCTCTTCGTCCAGGTGCCGCTGACGGCGCCGAACGGGCCGACGGTCTACAGCGCCATCGTCCGCGCCTGCCCGGCCGGCGCGACGTGCGTGGCGGGCTCCGATGGCGGCTGGGGACCGTGGTCAATCTCCGGCCCCGGCGTGACGAACTTCACGGTCACGCCGTAGCGCCCTGGCTCTGATACGCGCTGGAGGGCCGCGCTTCCGCGCGGCCGCCAACGGGCGTGCCTTTCGCGTGAGGCGACGCGCGTCCGCGGCCGCGCAGCGCGCCACCACCTGGGTCCCCTCTCCCCGCCAGGGGAGAGGGTCAGGGTGAGGGGCGTCCGACAACTCCAGCGCGAGCAACGCGCCGCGCGCCAGCGCGGCGTGCCAGGGCCGATCCTCGATCACCCGACCGCTTCCTCATACACCCGCCACGTCGCGCGCGCGCACGCCTCCCACGTGAACGCCGCCGCACGCGCCAGCCCCGCCGCGCGCAGCTGTGCGCGCAACAATTCGTCGTCACTCACCCGCACCAGCGCCGCCGCAAGCGCCGCCTCGTCGCCGGGCTCGACCAACAGCGCCGCATCACCCGCCACCTCGGGCAGCGCGCCGGCGCGCGTCGCGACGACCGGCGTGCCGCACGCCATCGCTTCGACCACCGGCAGCCCGAACCCCTCCTCGAGCGACGGCACGACGACCGCCTCGGCACCGGCGTAGAGCGCCGGCAGCAGGTCGTCGGCGACGCGCCCGGTGAGCCGCACGTCGTCCGCCGCGCCGCAGGCGGCGATCGCTTCCTCGACCGCCGCCGCTCCCCACCCGGGCGCCCCGGCGAGCACGAGCTGCGGCGCCGCGGCGCGCTGCCGGCGCAGCGTGTTCCAGGCGCGCACCAGCGCGGGGAGGTTCTTGCGCGGCTCGAGCGTGCCGACGTGCAGCAGGTAGGGAGCGGTGAGGCCGAGCCGCGCCGCGACGGCGGCGCGCGCCGCGTCGGGGGCGAGCGGCCGGAACGCCGCGTCGACGCCGAGCGCCACGACCGCGATGCGCTCCGGTGCGAGGCCGCAGTCCGCCACCAGCGCGTCGCGCGTGTGCGCGGAGTCGGCGATGACGCGCGCCGCGCGCTGTGCCGCCGCCGCGACGCCGCGCACCGTGCGGCGCAGCGCCGGGGTGCCGAGGGCCGGGGCGCGCAGCAGCGCGAGGTCGTGCACGGTGAGCACCACCGGCACGCGGCGCGCGCGCGGCGCGGCGTAGGCGGTGGCGTGAAAGCAGTCGACGCCGGCGAGCGCGTGCTCGAGCGGCAGCAGCCGCGGGATGCGCCCGCCGCCCGGCTCGCCGACGACGAACGGGTAGGTCCACGCGCGCTGCAGGCGGACGTTCGCCGGCCAGCCGCGCAGATCCGGCGCGGCGCCGAACGGCGGCGGCAGACCGAAGAGGACGAACTCGACCGCCGGCTGCAGCGTGGCGAGCGCGCGCACGAGCTCGCGCGTGTACGTCGCCACGCCGGCCGAGCGCACCTGCAGCGGCAGCGCGTCGAGCGCGACGCGGCGCAGCGCCGGCATGCTCAGCGCCGGCCGCCGGAGGCGGCGAGGCCGGGACCGAGCCCGAGCGCCGCGAGCCGCGGCGGCCGGTTGCGCAGGCCGTCGAGCAGGCCGCGCCACACCCAGAGCGCCGGTCGCAGCGGCTCGCCGGCGGCGGCGCGGCGCACGAGCGAGAGCGCCGGCAGCAGTGCGCAGCCGGCGAGCGTCGCGGCGCGCTGCGCGCGCGTCCCGTGCTTGCGCGCCAGCAGGATCGCGTTGCGGGCGAGGAAGTAGGCGCGCCGCGTCAGCGCGCCGGCGCCGGGCGCGGCGTCGTGGTGCACCGTGGCGCCGGGGTGGTGGACGACGCGCCAGCCGGCGCGCCGCGCGCGCAGGCACCAGTCGACGTCCTCGCCGTAGAGGAAGAACGCGTCGTCGAAGCCGCCGATCGCCTCGACCGCCGCGAGCCGCACGAGCAGACAGCAGCCGCTCACCCAGTCGCAGTCCACCGGCGCCGCGGCGGGCGCGGCCGCCTGCCGCACCATGTACGGGCCGAAGGTCAGCGCGCCGTGATCGAGCTGTGCACCGGCGCCGCAGACGCGCGCGCCGACGCAGGCGATGCGCGCATCGCTGTCGGCGCAGCGCACCAGCGCCGCGACGGTATCGGGCGCGACGCGCGCGTCGTTGTTGCAGAGCAGGGCGTAGCGCGCCGCGCCGCCGGTGAGCGCGTCGAGCGCGAGGTTGTTGCCGCTCGCATAGCCGCGGTTGTCCGGCGGACCGAGCACCGTCACCGGCCGCCCGGCCGCCGCCGTCCAGTCGGCGCCCGGCGCGTTGTTGACGACGAGCAGCTCGAGCGCCGGGTAGTCGCTCGCCGCGAGCTGCGCCAGACAGCCGGCGGTGACCTCCACCGCGCCGTAATGGAGCACCACCGCGGTCACGCTCGCTCCGGCCACGCGCCCGTCTCTATGCGCCGCGTTGCGAGGTGACAACCCGAGTTGGCCAGAGACGATTGGTCACAGAGGTGGGCAGGACACGGAGTCGAGCTCATTTGGGGAGCGACCGTCTTGCGAGGCGATCGCCCGCCCGATGACGCACTGGAGGGCCGTGTTTCCGCACGGCCGCGGACGCGCGTTGCCTCCTGCGAAAGGCTACGTCCGTCCTTTTGAATGGGTCCCGAGGGTCGGCCACCGAGGCGGAAAGGACGCCGAGTCGAGGGATCATCGGATCGGAAGTGTGACTGGTTGATTCCACTTCGCGTCCTCTGCGCCGCTGTGGCGGATCGTTCCGGGCTCGGCGTGACAGGTGGCGCCGCATCTGGTTGGATCGCCGGCCATGATTCGCCAGATGCCGCCGATGCCGTGGACGGTGCTGGTGCTGGTGCTGGCGCTGGCGATCTCCGTCGCGGCGGACGCACAGCCGGCCGCATCGCGGCCGAACGTGCTCCTGATCCTCGCCGACGACGCCGGCTTCAGCGACTTCGGCGCCTACGGCGGCGAGGCGCGGACGCCGACGATCGACGCGCTCGCCGAGCGGGGTGTGATGTTCACGAGCTATCACACGTCGCCGCTGTGCTCGCCGTCGCGGGCCATGCTCCTCACCGGCGTCGACAACCACCGCACTGGCGTCGCCACCATCGAGGAGGTGCTGCCGCCCGAGCACGCCGGCAAGCCGGGTTACTCGCTGCATCTCGAGGCGGGCGTCGAGACCATCGCGTCGCGGCTGAAGGCCGCCGGCTATCGCACCTACATGACCGGCAAGTGGCACCTCGGCCGCGAGCCCGGCGATCTGCCGGACGCGCACGGCTTCGACCGCTCGCTGGCGCTCGACGCGTCGGGGGCCGACAACTGGGAGCCGAAGCCGTACATGCCGTACTACACGGAGGCGCCGTGGTTCGAGGACGGCAAGCCCGCCGCGATGCCGCCGCAGTACTACTCGTCGCAGCTGATCGTCGACCGCATGCTCGACTACCTGCGCGCCGACGCGCAGCGGCCGGAGCCGTTCTTCGCCTACGTCGCGTTCCAGGCCGTCCACATCCCCGTCCAGGCGCCGGCGGAGATCACCGCGGGCTATGCCGGCCGCTTCGACGCCGGCTGGGAAGCGGTGCGGCGCGCGCGCTTCGATCGCCTGCGCGCGCGCGGGCTCATCCCCGCCGACGCGCCGTACGCGCCGGAGCCGGCGTCGCTGCGCGCGTGGGCGTCGCTGACCGACGACGAGCGGCGCATGGCGGCGAAGAGCATGCAGGTCTACGCCGCCATGATCGAGGCGATGGACCACCACATCGATCGCCTGCTCGCCTGGCTCGAGTCGACCGGACGACTCGAGAACACGCTCGTGATCGTCACCTCGGACAACGGCCCCGAGCCGAGTGATCCCGTGCACGCGCCGCTGATGAACGTGTGGATGGCGCTGAACGGCTACAGCTGGGACATCGAGACGCTCGGCGAGCGCGGCAGCCTGTCGTACATCGGTCCCGAATGGGCCGCCGCGGTGTCGTCGCCGGGCACGCTCTTCAAGTTCTACACGACGGAGGGCGGCACGCGCGTGCCGCTGGTCATCGCCGGCCCTGGCGCGCCCGCCGGCCGGCGCGTCTCGACACCCGCTTTCGTCACCGACATCGCCCCGACCGTGCTCGAGGCGGCGGGCGTCGCGCCGACGGGCGGCGTCGCGATCACGGGGCGCAGCCTCGGCCCCGTGCTGCGCGGCGAACGCGAGCGCACCCATCCGGAGGACACCCCCGTCGGCATGGAGGTCTCCGGGCAGAGTGCGCTGTTCAAGGGCGACCTGAAGCTGGTGCGCAACGGCGCCGAGTACGGCGACGGCGCGTGGCACGTGTACGACATCGCCCGCGATCCCGGCGAGACGAACGACCTGTCGGCAGCACGCCCCGAGCTCGCCGCCGCGCTGCGTCGCGACTACGACGCCTACGCGGCCGCCATGGGCGTGCAGCCGATGCCCGACGGCTACGACATCCACCGCCAGGTGATGATCAACTCGGCGAAGCGCCAGTTCCGCAACAATCCGTGGCCCCTCGTCGTGGCGTTCCTGGTGGTGGTGTCGCCGGTGGTCGGGATCCTCTGGTGGCGGCGTCGCCGGTAGGCACACGAACCTTCGGGCCTCGCGCAAGCCCTGCGCGGCCGGCGGATGCGCATCCCTCGGGTGCGATAACGCGCCTTGGCGTGCGGTTCCGAGGAGCTGGCCATCGAGGCGGGGGAGGACGCTGAGTCGACGGCGCCGAGATTGTCGATGTGGCAAGTTGGGCCGCGTTAACGGCGCGACCGACCTGCGGCATCCGGCGGCCGCCGTCGGACGACCTCAGCAAGCGTGTGCGGCGCATCGGTCTGGAGGGCCGCGCATCGCGCGGCCGTACCCGTACAGTGGGCAGCCCCGCGAAGCGCGGCTCTGGGCGTCTGGAACCTGCCGCCGTCGGACGAGCCAAAGCACGCGGTCGCGCCCGCGCCGGGCGCTGGTGCGCTCTCTGACTGCACGGCATCGATGTGGCGCAATGTAGGGAAAGTCCTCATTGCGAATCCCCCGCCCCACGCTGCTATTGCGCTGCCACCGGGCTCGCCGCGCAGGTGGCGTGCCGCGGCATCCGGGGAGGGGCGATGACGATCGGACGACGGGGATTCCTGCACCTGCTGGGCCGCGCTGGCGGGCTGATCACGGCGATGCTGTTCTGGCCGCCGGCGCGTCGCGCGCTGGCGGCCACACCGCTGGCGGTACGCGCCGTAGAGGCGCACGACGCGACGGCGCTGCGGGCGATCATGGCCAGCTCGGTTGCCGATGCCGACGCCTTCCATGGCAAGTGCGGCGAATGGTCGCTGGCCTGGGCGCGGGATCTGATCACCCGCTGTCCCGATTCGGTGGTCCTGAGTGCCGGGCCGACTCCGATCGCATTCATGGAAATCCCGCCCATCCGCCCGCTGCCGCCACCGCTCGCGAAGGGCGCCACGGCGGAGGAACGCGAGGGATACGCCGTCCGCGTCCGCAACCGCATGACGTTCCGGGTCACCGCCGCCGGCGTGCGCGACGATCTCCTGCCACGCGAGGAATCGGTGCGGGTGTTCCTGGCGCTGCTGCAGGAGGCCTTCGGGCGGGCCCGCGCGCTCGGATACGCGTACGTCGAGGCCGTGGCGCCCTGGGAGCGCCATCCGCGCATGGCGAGAAAGTGGACCGACTACCCCGGCTGCGAGCTCGCCGAGCCGGTGTCGTACTCGCAGGACGGGGGAGCCGACGCGTACTGGTTGCGCTGGAAGCTCGACGAGGCCGTCGCCGCCCTCGCCGCCGAGCGCGCCGGGCGGGTGGGCTGAGATGCGCCCCGTGCCGCGCCGCGTCCTCGCATGCGCCGCGATCGCATCCGTGCTCGGCGGCGCGCCCGCCGTTCCTGCCGTCACGGTGACGATTCCTGTCTCCGGCGACGCCTGGGTGTGGTCCGCCCTGCCCGCCAATAACATCGGCACCACCGGCACGCTGGAGATCGGGCGCAGCACCCCGAAGCCCGATCAGCCGGTGAATCGCAAGCGCGCCCTGCTGCACTTCGATGTCAGCACGGTGCCGCCGCAGATGATCATCACCGGCGCCACGCTGCGCCTGTACGTCGACTTCGCCTATCCCGCCGATCCGCTCGCGCTCGGGCTCGCCGCGCACCGGCTGTCCGCGCCGTTCATCGAAGGCGACATGAGCTCGGGTGTGACCTGGGATACACAACCCGGCGTCGAGGCGTCGCCGGTTGCCACGGCGACCATGAATGCGGTGGCCGGGCAGTGGTTCGAGATGGACGTCACCGATCTGGTCGCCGCGACGTACGCCGGCGCGGATCCCGGCACCCTCTGGCTGCGCGTCGCACCGATCGACGAGACGACGCTCGAGGATCGGTACTTCGGAGCGCGCAGCCGCGAGAACGGCGGCGGCGCACATGCGGCGCAGGTCGTCATCAGCTACGAAAGCCCCACGCCGACCTTCACCCCGACGCCGCTCCCGCCGCCGACCAGTACGGCGACGGCGACCGCCACGCCGACCGTCACCGCGACGGCCACGATCTCCGGTCCGGCTCTGCCCCCGGATCCCGGGACGATCGCCCCTGAGCTGGACCGCTCAGTAGTCACGAATCTCTACGTCGCCACTGAATTCCTGTATGCGGGTCCGGACCCGGTGCAGAGCGACGTCGCACCCGGAGCGATCGTTCCGAGTCGAGCGGCCGTCATTCGCGGACGGGTCCTGCGCCGGGACGGATCGCCGCTGTCGGCCGTGACGATCGCCGTCGTCGGGCAGCCTGAGCTGGGCAGCACGTTGAGCCGCGCTGACGGACGGTACGATCTCGTTGTGAATGGCGGCGGTGTGCTGACCATCGACTATCAGGATCAGGTCGCCGACGGCGTGGACTACATTCCCGCGCACCGGCAACTCGAAGTTCCGTGGGGTGAGTACGTCGAGGCGCCCGACGTGGTCCTCGTCCCTTACGACACGGCGACGGCTGTCGGCCTGCTCGATCCCGCGCTGCAGCTCGTCGAAGGGTCGGTGGTCGCGGACGACGATGGCGTTCGCCAGGCCGTCGTGATGGTTCCCCCGCTGACCAGCGCGACATTCCGCCTGCACGACGGCAGCACGATGGCCGCGCCCCCGATCCTGCATGTGCGTGCAACCGAGTACACGGTGGGCCCGCTCGGGCCGTCCGCCATGCCGGCCCCGCTGCCGCCGGCGAGCGGCTACACCTATGCGGTCGAGCTCAGTGCCGACGAGGCGATCCAGGCAGGTGCGGCACGGGTGGAGTTCTCCCAGCCATTGCGTTTCTACCTGGAGAATTTCCTCGGCTTTCCGGTCGGCAGTGCGGTCCCCGCCGGGTACTACGATCGCCAGGCCGCGCAGTGGATCGCCGCCGAGAACGGACGCGTCATCTCCATTGTTGGCTTCGACCAGGATGGGCACGCCGATCTCGACACCGATGGCGACGGCCAGGTCGACAACGACGTCAGCGGCGCGCTGGGGATCGACGAGGCGGAGCGCCAGATGCTCGGCAATCGCTACTCGATTGGTCAGTCGCTGTGGCGCGTGCCGATCAGCCATTTCACGCCGTACGATTTCAACTGGCCCTATGGTCCGCCGGAGGACGCCGAAGAGCCGGATGCCGAGAACGACGATGTCGAGGAGGACGAAGACGAGCCATGCCTCGCATCCGGGTCGATCATCGAATGCGAGAACCAGATCCTCGGCGAGGAGATTCCGATCACGGGGACGCCGTTCTCGCTCGTGTACCGCAGCGATCGCGTTCCCGGCCGGGTACGCTCCCTGACGCGGCGAATCCGTCTCAGTGGTGCCACGGTGCCGGAGAGCCTGAAACGCATCGAGCTCGAAGTCGCCGTTGCGGGACAGGTGTACCGGGAGGCGATAGCCCGTCCACCCGGATCCCCTGGTTCCCCTCTGGCGAATCGTACCATCCTGTTTTCATGGGATGGGCGCGATGCCTACGGTCGCACTGTCGAGGGGACGCACACGGTGAGGATCGTCGTTCGCTACGTGTACGATGCGGTCTACTACCCCGTCGAACGCGACTTCCTGCGGGCGTTCGCTCGTTTCCCGACCACGACGGTCTTCACTACGCAACCGGCGCGCGGTGAGATCACCATCGACCGGCGCTTCGAGGATGCGCTCGTTGCGTTCGATGCCCGCACCATTGGTCTCGGCGGCTGGACGATCGACGTGCATCACCGTTTCGACCCGTTGGGCGGGCGCCTGGATTTCGGGTACGGCGGGCGGCGCTCGTCGAGGTTCGAGTCGCCCGCTCTGGCTGATCGCATCGGCGGAGGAACATCGGAGGACGAGGGCGTTGCCGCGAGCCAGGCGGAACTGCGCTATCCGACGGCGCTCGCCGCTGGCGCCGACGGGAGCATTTATGTCGGCGCCGTGGACTCGGAGTATGGGCCCCCTGGCGGGGGCGGCTTCGGGCTTGCGCTTGTCCGGCGTGTGTTTCCCGATGGCTCGATCCACACGGTCGCCGGCAACCGACTGCTCGGACGGGGTTTCTCCGGCGACGGAGGGCCGGGCGTCAACGCCCAGCTCAATTCGGTCCACGCAGTGGCCGTGGGCACAGATGATGTGATCTTCATCGCGGATCACTACCGAGTGCGCAGAGTCGGCGCGGACGGCATGATCGACACGGTGGCCGGCAACGGCTTCTCGGCGGATGGGGGTGACGGCGGCCCGGCAACGCTCGCCGGGGTGAACCCATCCGCGCTGGCCCTCGCCGGCGACGGTGTGCTGTACATCGGGTCCGCCCTTGGGGGGCAGTCGGATCGCATCCGTCGCGTCGGAGCAGACGGTGTGATCGAAACGATCGCGGGCGGCGGGTCGTCCCTCGCCAGCGATGTCCCCGCCCACGAAGCGTACATCGGCGCCATCACCGGCCTGGCGATTGCGCCCGATGGCAGCCTGCTCTACGCCGACGCCGAGCTGCACGTGATCCGCCGGATCGACCGGGACGGGATGGTTCGTCACGTCGCCGGGACGGGATTTCCGGGATTCGCCGGCGATGGCGGCCTCGCCATCGATGCGCCATTGCACCTACCGCATGATGTCGCCGTCGACCGGGACGGCTCGATCTACGTCGTCGACGCGCTCAACAACCGCGTCCGCTACATCGACCCGAACGGGACGATGGTCTCAGTCGCGGGCGGAGGCGATCCGTTCAGCGGCCCGGGCACCGACGAAAGCCCGTCGCTCGGCGCCGATCTCGGCTTCCCTGTTGCGCTTGCGATTCATCCCGACGGAAGGCCGTACGTCGCCCGGTACGACTACTGGATGGTCGCGCGCATCGACACGCCGATCCGGAAGGAATTGATCGCGTCGGCTGACGGCACCCAGCTCTACGAGTTCTTCCTCAGCGGCCGGCACCACGCGACGCGACACGGCCGCACCGGTGCCGTCCAGTTGCTCTTCGACTATGACGCCGGGCGCTTGTCGAGCATCGTCGATGGGGACGGCAACGAAACGGCGGTCTCGTACGCCGCCGGCACGGCGACCATCGAGGCCCCCTTCCACCAGCGAACCGTCCTGACTTTCGACGAGCACGGCTTCCTCGAGAGCGTGACGAACCCGGCCAATGAGACGATCGAGCTGCAGCACGACGCCGGCGGGCTGCTGCGCGAGCTCCGCGATGCGCGTGGGAACGCCTGGACTTTCGACTACGATGCCCAGGGGCGTCTGCTGCGCGATGACGATCCGGCAGGCGGCCACCAGACGCTGGCGCGCACGGCGATCCCGAACGGCTATCAGGTGCTGCGGACGACAGGGGAGGGCCGCGAGACCGTGTACGCGGTCGAGCGCCCACCGGGCGCGCCGGCGGTGCGCCGCGTCACGCGGCCGGACGGCACGGTGGAGGAGACCGTCGTCGGACGCGACGCGACCCGTGGACACCTGGCCGCCGATCAGACCGTGGTCGAGACCCGGCACGGGCCGGATCCGCGCTTCGGTCTGCAGAGTCCCGTGCCGGTGCGGCGCGAGGAGGGCACACCGCTTGGCCGGTTGCGGGTACGCGAAATGTCGCGCCTGGCCGTGCTCGCCAATTCCTTCGACCCGCTCTCCCTGGAGAGCCAGATCGAGACGGTGCTGATCAACGGGCGGCCGTTCACCACCGAGCTCGTCACCGGAACAACCGCCACGGTCACCACCACGACGCCCATGGGACGGGTGACGGTGGCGGAGCTGGACGGACAAGGCCGCGTGATCACGCGCAGCGCAACCAATCTGCATCCGGTGCGCTACTCCTACGACCCGCACGGCCGGCTGGCCTCGATCGTGCATGGCCCCGAGCCGGACCCGAACGATGAGGCACGGACGACGACGTTCGCCTACAAGACGCCCGTGGACCCGGACGACGTGCAGAACGGCTATCTGGATACGGTCACCGACGCCGAAGGCCATGTCGTGCAGTTCACCTACGACGGTGCCGGACGCGTGCTGACGCACACGCACGATCCCGGCGGGGTCGCGGAGCGCGTCGTCGCGTACGGCTACGACACCAACGGCAACCTCACCAGCCTGACGCCGCCCGGCCGGCCGGCACACGCCTTCGCCTACACGCCGGTGAACCTGGAGGAGGTGTATACCCCGCCGCTGCTGCCCGCGGTGCAGCAGCCGCAGACCACCTACGGATACGATCTCGACCGTGATCTGACCGCGGTGCTGCATCCCGGCGGCGCCGGGGTCACGTTCACGCTCGATCCCGACACCGCGCAACTCGAGACGCTGGTGCTGCAGCCGGGGAACGAATCACGCGGCTACGCCCATGACCCGACGTCCGGCTACATCGCGTCGGTCGCCACGCCCGATGCGCTGCTGGCGTTCGGCTACGACGGCAGTCTCCTGACCAGCGAGATCTGGAGCTTCGCCGACCCGGCCGTCACGCACACCGTGACGCACGGCTACGACAATGACTTCCGGCGGGCGTCGCTGCAGGTGAACGCGCTGGCGGCGGTGAGCTTCGGCTACGACGACGACGGCCTGCTGACCAGTGCCGGCGACCTGGTGCTGGAGCGCGACGTCGACAACGGCCTGCTGCGCGGCACGAGCATGGCGGGCGGCGTCACCGTCACCGACACCTACACGCCGTCACCCTTCGGCGAGGTCGACGCCTACAGCGCCGCGGTGGACGGCACGCCGGTCTACGGCTACACCATCGACGTCCGCGACAAGCTGGGCCGCATCGTGCGCAAGACCGAGACCATCGAGGGCGTGAGCACGCAGTACGAGTACGGCTACGACCCGGCCGGCCGCCTGGCCGACGTCTGGCGCCTGGACCCCTCGCCCGCGCACCTGGCGCACTACGACTACGATGCGAACGGCAACCGCATCGGCGGCTTCAACCAGGTCTCGGACACGATCGTCCCGGCTGCGGGCAGCGACGGCACGCGCTACGACGACCAGGACCGGCTGGAGCAGTACGAGACCACCGGCGACGGCCTGGTGACCTACGCCTACACCGCCAACGGCGAGCTGGCGTCGCGGAGCGACCTCGGCGGCACGACCAGCTACACCTACGATGCGCTCGGCAACCTGCGTACCGTCGTGCTCCCCGGCAACACGACCATCGAGTACCTCGTCGACGGCCGCAACCGCCGCATCGGCAAGCGCGTCGACGGCGCCTTCGTGCAGGGCTTCCTCTACCAGGACCAGCTCGAACCAGTCGCCGAGCTCGGCCCCGACGGCAGCGTCGTGGCGCAGTTCGTCTACGCCAGCAAGCCGCACGTGCCGGACTACATGATCCGCTACGGCAGCGCTTCGGGCGTCTACCGGATCATCAGCGATCACCTCGGCAGCCCGCGGCTGGTGGTCGATGCTTCAAGCGGGGCGGTCACGCAGTGGATCAATTATGATGAGTTCGGCAACGTCACCGCCGACAGCAATCCGGGTGTGCAGTCGTTCGGGTTCGCCGGCGGGTTGTTCGAAGCTGAGACTGCGCTGGTGCGCTTCGGCGTAAGGGATCATGATCCTACAATTGGACGCTGGTCCTCAAAAGATCCGGTTCAATTCCTGGGGGGAGATGGCAACTTGTACGCATACTCCTTCGGAAATCCTGTCAATTGGTTCGATCGGGATGGGAGAAGTCCTGCCCTTGGTGCAGCTGTAGGAAGTGCGGCGGGCCCCGCGGGAGCTGTTGCCGGTGCCATTGTGGGCGCCCTTGCGGGTGCTGCTCTCGGCCAGACTTTGGCAGATTACTTCCTGTCAGCGTCTGCTCCATTCCTGGTCGATGACCCATACTCACCCGAATCTGTCGATGCTCGACGAAGTGACCGACGGAGAGAGATGCGGTGTCCTTCGAATGATCCGGATTCGGCGATTCCGGACCAGGGGCCCGGAGAGAACGTGGGTCCGCATCCAGCCCGCGAGGGGGGCGGACATGAAGAGCGAAACGTGAATCCGAACGAGGAGCATTCTCGGGTGCCAAAGGGCAGTCATGGTATGCGAAGAAGATAGAGCAGTAGATTCCTGGTCGTTGTCATCCGCATCGGGACGTGAGAGGTTTCTCGGAAGGGTCAAGAGAAGGCTGCTCTACGCCGGGCAGGAGTTGATGCTGGTGGAAGTTGGCCTCAATAGTAGTTTTTGGCAGCGCGACAGTATGCTTGAGGCCGGCGCCGTTCACAGTCCGCTCGTTGGTGATAGTACAGTCCTTCTGCCTCAAGTGATCGTTGCCGCCACCCGCTTGGATGAGCTCCGCCAAACCATCGAGCGGTGGCTCGTGCACCCGATGCCGTTCTGCGTTGAGCTCGCTATCAATGATCAGTCCTTGACAATGACGTGTGGGGCCAGGCCGGAGTTCGTAAGCACGGTTGAAAAACCGGTGTGTACCATTTGCTACGCCAGTGGCGGTTTGCTGGTGTCGGCATCCTTTATTATTGACCAATCATGTCTCACGTCCTTATCGGACGACTTGAGACGTATCTCGTAAACGACCGGTGGAGCAGGTGGAGGCAGCTCGGCGGTGACCGCGGAGCTCTTTCGCCACCAAGCCGCAGATCGCTGAAAATGCGCTATCTGACGCCCGCGGACAGGCTGGGCCGCATCGTGCGCAAGACCGAGACCATCGAGGGCGTGAGCACGCAGTACGAGTACGGCTACGACCCGGCCGGCCGCCTGGCCGACGTCTGGCGCCTGGACCCCTCGCCCGCGCACCTGGCGCACTACGACTACGATGCGAACGGCAACCGCATCGGCGGCTTCAACCAGGTCTCGGGCACGATCGTCCCGGCTGCGGGCAGCGATGGCACGCGCTACGACGACCAGGACCGGCTCGAGCAGTACGAGACCACCGGCGACGGCCTGGTCACCTACGCCTACACCGCCAACGGCGAGCTGGCGTCGCGCAGCGATCTCGGCGGCACGACCAGCTACACCTACGATGCGCTCGGCAACCTGCGTACCGTCGTGCTCCCCGGCAACACGACCATCGAGTACCTCGTCGACGGCCGCAACCGCCGCATCGGCAAGCGCGTCGACGGCGCCTTCGTGCAGGGCTTCCTCTACCAGGACCAGCTCGAACCAGTCGCCGAGCTCGGCCCCGACGGCAGCGTCGTGGCGCAGTTCGTCTACGCCAGCAAGCCGCACGTGCCGGATTATGTGATCAAGTACGGCGCCGACGCCGGCGTGTACCGGATCATCAGCGACCACCTCGGCAGCCCACGGCTGCTGGTCGATACTTCGAGCGGGACGGTCACGCAGCGGATCGACTACGATGAGTTTGGCAATGTCAAACTCGTTACGAATCCCGGATTCCAACCGTTCTGGTTTGCTGGTGGAATCTGGGATGGTGAGGCACCGGGTGCTCTCCACCCCGGGACACGGCTTCTTCGGTTCGGTGTGCGCGACCTTGATCCGGTAACTGGAAGGTGGATGAGCAAGGATCCAGTCCGCTTCTCAACAGTAGGCACAAATCTGTACGCATACGCGCCCGGAGATCCCATAAACTGGCTCGATCGAACCGGCGAAGGACCTGTGGCTGCGACCGCGGTTCTCGGATTCTGCGCTGGATACGAGGTCGGCGATGCCTTGAGTCGCCTCAACGATCCCGTGCTGCTGCAAGAGTCGATGGCGCTGGTGCAGGATCAGATTAGTCGCGTTAACAAGAGACTTGAGTCTGACGACTGTACCGAGATTGAACGTGCTCATTTGCTGAGCGCTCGGGCCAAACTGATAGGAGCAGCAACCGATCTGGCCGGTGCCGATCATCTTAGTAGCGGTTCTGTCTTCAGTGATCTGACGGTTGAACTCGTATGTGCGATTGCGGCTGCTGGTGGTGCTCTGGCACCCGTTCCTTAGGGCGATGCAGAGATGTCGAAAACTGCAGGATCTGAACAGGCAGAACGGATCAACGCACTACAAGCCGAAATCCGGCAGCTCCGGTGGGTCCTTGCGGCTGTACTGCTTGTCGGAGGTCTTTCTCCTCTGGCGTGGTGGGGTGTGCACTCGTCACGCCCGGTCGAGGTCCCCGGCCTCGCGATTACAGACGAGCGCGGGACCGTCCGCGTGCGGATCGGCGCAATAGACGAAGATTCGTTGGTGTATCTCTACGACCGGAGTGGATCGTTGCAGATGGGGTTCTCAGCTACACCGCACGGGCCGGTAGTTGGCCTCTACGGAGCGGATGGTCAGGCGGCCGCCTCTCTAACGGTGGGAGGAGACGGAGGGCAGTTGCTGCTCTTCGATGCAAAGGGGAAAAGGAACGTGCTGTTGCCGGAGAATGATGCCGAGCTGTCGAACTGATCCGGCCGTCACGCACGGCTAGGATACGACTTCCGCCGCCAGTCGCTGCAGGTGAACGCGCTGCCGGCGGTGAGCTTCGGCTACGACGACGACGGCCTGCTGACCAGTGCCGGCGACCTGGTGCTGGAGCGCGACGTCGACAACGGCCTGCTGCGCGGCACGAGCATGGCGGGCGGCGTCACCGTCACCGACACCTACACGCCGTCACCCTTCGGCGAGGTCGACGCCTACAGCGCCGCGGTGGACGGCACGCCGGTCTACGGCTACACCATCGACGTCCGCGACAAGCTGGGCCGCATCGTGCGCAAGACCGAGACCATCGAGGGCGTGAGCACGCAGTACGAGTACGGCTACGACCCGGCCGGCCGCCTGGCCGACGTCTGGCGCCTGGACCCCTCGCCCGCGCACCTGGCGCACTACGACTACGATGCGAACGGCAACCGCATCGGCGGCTTCAACCAGGTCTCGGGCACGATCGTCCCGGCTGCGGGCAGCGATGGCACGCGCTACGACGACCAGGACCGGCTCGAGCAGTACGAGACCACCGGCGACGGCCTGGTCACCTACGCCTACACCGCCAACGGCGAGCTGGCGTCGCGCAGCGATCTCGGCGGGACGACGAGCTACACCTACGATGCGCTCGGCAACCTGCGTACCGTCGTGCTCCCCGGCAATACGACCATCGAGTACCTCGTCGACGGCCGCAACCGCCGCATCGGCACGCGCGTCGACGGCGACGTCGTGCAGGGCTTCCTCTACCAGGACCAGCTCGAACCGGTCGCCGAGCTCGGCCCCGACGGCAGCGTCGTGGCGCAGTTCGTCTACGCCAGCAAGCCGCACGTGCCGGATTATGTGATCAAGTACGGCGCCGACGCCGGCGTCTTCCCGATCCTCAGTGACCACCTCGGCAGCCCGCGGCTGATGGGCCGATCTTGCTACCGCTGAGCAGCGCATATCCCGCTGCCACGATGAGATAGAAGGAGTGAAAGTGGCGCCGGCTTCCAGCGCGCGCCCGCAGCAATGCACAATCCCGATGCGACGGGCGTGATCACATTTCCGGGATAGGGCTTCGTCCCCGCCCTGCCCAGGGCGGAACGAAGTCCGTTCCACGTGCATGCGGTCCTGCTCCCCGGGGGCTCGCCTGCTGCCTGCATGCGGGCGGGGATGCCCGCGGTTCCGGGAAATCTCCTCGCTTCTGCGGGCTGCCATTTTCCTGGCCGCCCGGGCATCTCCGCGGGCACGGTGGGGCAGGGGGCGGGTTTCGGCGTGACGGCGGCCACTCTATAGATGCAGGACGGGCGCGCGCAGGCGGCGCGGTGGGTGTTGGAATTGCGACGGCGGAGGTCCGCGGCAGGCGTGCGGCTCCATGCGCAGGCCGGCGGCGGGCGTCGGAAGCCCCGCAATCCGGAACTGCCGGCGCGTGCGCGAAAGTTGCTGCGCTGCGGTGCCGGACGGCTGGCACGTACGGTGGGCGCGGCGGCCCGCGATGGACTTTGACATGCGACATGTTCGGCGAGTGAGGTGGCTGCTGGTGGCCGCCGTAGTGATGCTGCCGCTGTTCGCCGACGCGGCGCCGGCGAACAGCCTGCCGCAGTTCGTGCGCGGCACGCGCACGCCGACGCCGACCGCGACGCCGCTGCCGGCCACGCCGACCGGCGCGCCGCGCACCGCAGCGGCCGCGCCCGCCGCCGCGGCGGCGGCACAGGCGGTGATCGCGGTGCCGGGCGACGTCGCGAACCTGCAGACCGCGATCAGCCAGGTGCCCGACGGCGGCGTCATCGAGCTCGCCGGCGGGACCTACGCGTCGCCGACCGGCGGCTTCACGATCCTCAATGCCGGCAAGTCGTTCACCATCCGCGCCGCGGCGGGGGCGACGGCGGTCATCGACGGCGGCGGCTCACGCGAGCTGCTGCGCCTGATGAACACCAGCGTCGCCGCCGGCCGGCCGATCACGTTCGAGCGGCTGGTGTTCGCCAACGGCCGCAGCACCACCGAGGGCGTCGCCGGCGGCATCAGCATCCAGCGCGCGCGCGCGACGTTCATCGACTGCCGCTTCCAGAACAACCGCTCCGACGCGCCGTCGACCGGCGGCGGCGGCCTGAGCATCGCGATCGATGCCGAGGTGTTCTTCTTCGACTGCCGCTGGGAGGGGAACATCGCCCGCAACTACGGCGGCGGCATGGCGATCCAGGCGAACAGCCGCGTGATCGTCCATCGCGGCGAGTTCGTCGGCAACCGCACCAACGCGCCGAACCACAGTCCGGTCGCCGGCGGCGGCGCGGTGCACGTCGGCAACGCGACGTTGTGGGTGACCAACAGCCGCTTCACCGGCAACGAGGCGGGCTACGCCGGCGGCGCGCTGTACGCGATCGGCAACTGGCTCGATCCGGTTTCGACGCCGCGCGCCGACGTGGTGATCGCGAATTCGACGTTCACCGACAACCACGCGCGCCGCGACCCGTCGGTGTCGTTCGCCGTCCCGACCGAGGCGGGCGCGGTGCACATCGAGGATCAGGCGCGCGGCCGGATCTACCATTCCCGCTTCCGCTTCAACTCGGCGCATACCGGCGGCGGCGTGAATACCTACCGCGCCATCCTCGAAATCGAGGGCAGCGTCTTCGAGGGCAACCGCGCCACCGGCACCGGGCCGGGCAACGGCTTCGGCGGCGCGATCATGGCGCTGTCGAGCGATGCGAACGACGCGACGACCAACGGCGGCGCGATCAACCGCCGCCCGGCGACGCTGACGGTGCGCGACACGCTGATCCGCGGCCGCGTCGGCGCGGTGACGACGGCGGCGCAGGTCGCCGGCGGCATCTACACCACCGGCGACGTCAACCGCGCCTTCGGCCTCAACGGCGTCGCCGCGATGGGCGGCATCGAGAGCAACCGCGCCGTGGTGACACTCGAGCGCGTCGCGATCGTCGACTGCGACGTGCAGCAGGCCGCCGGCGCGACCGGCAGCGGCGTCGCCGGCGGGCTCATGGCGGCGCTCAGCACGCTGACGCTCACCGACAGCATCCTGATCCACAACGACGCCATCGGCACGAACAACGGCAGCGGCGGCGGCGCGGCGGTGATCGAGCACAGCAGCGCCGCGATCACGCGCACGACGTTCGCGCGCAACAGCGCCACGCACTACGGCGGCGGGCTGTTCGTGCAGGGCTCGGCGATCGCCGTCGATGCCTCGACGTTCGCCTGGAACGAGGTGAGCCCGGGCGTCGCCGAGGCGGTCGGAATGTCCTACGGCGCGGCGATCTTCACCTCGCCGAGCGATGCCCGCGGCCTGCCGGTGATCGGCACCGTGGCGAATTCGGTGCTGACCGACAACGTCGGCCTGCCGATCTTCGACGACGACCGCACCAACGGGCCGATCAACGACGTGCGCTACAACGGCAACCAGATCCATTCGACGACGTTCGGCAGCACGATCTACTCCGACAGCATCGCCGGCCAGTGCTGCAAGACCGCCGCGCAGCTCAACACGCTGGTCGTCGCGCGCAGCAACGGCACCTCGACCGCGAAGTCGCAGGTCGACAATTCCGCGCTCGGTAGCGCGCCGGTGCGCGGCGCGCTGCTCGCCGTGCCGCCGCTGCTCCTGCCGGTCGCGGCGGTGGGCGACGATCCGCCGCCGACCGATGCGGCGCTGGTCTACGCCTGGAGCGGCGGCGCCGCGACGCTCAACGGCACGCCGGTCGGCGGCAACGCCGGCTTCGCGCCGGCACCCGGCACCGGCACGCACACGCTCGCCGTCGGCGGCACGCCGTTCACCGACACCGTGGCGCTCGGCGCCGCGCCGGCGGCGACGTTTGCCGCCGACCCGGCGACGATCAGCGCCGGCGGGGAGGCGACGCTGAGCTGGATGACGACCGCCGGCACGTTCCTCGGTGCGGCGATCGATCAGGGCGTCGCGCCGCCGGGAGCGGCCGCCGGCGCGACGACGGTCAGCCCCGTCGCGAGCACGACGTATCGTCTGCTCGTCGCGACGCGCGAAGGCGGCGCCGCCGAGCAGGCGACGGTCGCGGTCGGCAGCGTGCCGCCGGTGATCACCGCCTTCACCGCGAACCCGGTGATCGTGAATCCGGGCGGCTCGGCGACGCTGGCGTGGACGACGAGCGGCGCGACCAGCGTGCGTCTCAACGGCGCCGCGGTGGCGGCGAGCGGCTCGCAGGTCGTCGCCCCCGGCGCGACGACCGCCTACACGCTCACCGCGGCGAATGCCGCCGGCGAGGCGACGGCGCTGGTCGGCGTCAACGTCAACGGCGGTGCCGCCGCGCTCGCGGCGCCGACGATCACCGCGCCGGCGGCGGGCCAGACGCTGATCGTCAGCGGCGTCTCGTTCGCCTGGTCGGCGGTGTCCGGCGCCGCGGGCTACGACCTGCGCATCCTGCACGGCAGCAGCGGTGCCGTCGTGTTTTCCGGCTCGCTCGCCGGCGCCGGCGCGACCGCGACGCTGGTGACGCTGCCGCAGGACGGACCGTACGTCGTCGCGGTGCGCGCCTGCGGCGCCGGCGGCTTCGGCGACGCGCAGTGCGGCCGCTACGCGACGCGCGCCTTCACCGTGGCGCAGGCGGCGCCGGCGGCGGCGCCGGCGGTGGTCGCGCCCGCCGCCGGCGCGGTGCTGACCGGCAGCGTGCAGACGCTGTCGTGGACGCAAGTCGGCGCCAGCGTCGCGCTGCCGGTGTTCTACGAAGTCGCGCTCGAGCATCTGACCAGCGGCGCGACCGCGCTGCGCCTGCTGCTGCCCGATCCGACGCTGAGCACGATCACCAAGCTGCGCAGCGGCAGCTACCGGCTGCGCGTCCGGGCCTGCCAGGTCGCCTGCGGTCCGTGGAGCGCCGCGGTGACGTTCACGGCGAACATCGCCGCGGTGCCGGCGCAGGCGCCGTCGGTGCTCAGCGCGGTGGTGAACGCCGCGAACAGCCTGACGACGAGCTGGAGCGCGATCGCCGGCGCCGAGTGGTACCAGGTGTTCGTCGTCCAGCCGGGCGCCGGCCCCGGTGGTGGCGCGCTGACCGTCGCGGCGCGCGAGGTGTTCGGTGCGACGTCGCTGACGCTGCCGGTGCCGGAGGGCGAGGCGGACGTCATCGTCGCCGCGTGCACCGGCAACGGCTGCGGACCGTTCAGCGGCGGCCGGCGCATCGTGCCCGCCGGATCGAACCCCGCGGCGCCGCATCTCGGCCAGCCGCTCGCCGGTTCGACCGTCGCCGGGCCGCTCGTGCTGTTCACCTGGAGCCGCGTGCCGGGTGACACCGGCAGCAACACGGTGTACCGACTCTTCGTGCAGGACCTTTCGCGCCAGGGCACGGCCTTCGACGTCTTCACGACGCAGAATTTCTACGCCGCCTACTTCAAGGCCGAGGGCGCCCGGTATGATGCGCTCGTCATGGCCAATCCCGGTCCCTCGCAGGTCGTCGGCCCCGCGGTCGGCTTCGTCGTCACCGGCACATCCTCGGCGGCGCCCTCGATGGTGCAGCCGCCGCACAACGGCACCGTGCCCGCCGGCAACGTCCAGCTCGGCTGGAGCCCGGTGCCCGGCGCGACGCTCTACGAGTACTACGTCGCGGTGCCCGGCGCGCCGCAGGGCAGCGCGCGCGGCGTGACGCCGGGGCTCGTGGTGCAGGTGCCGCTCGCGGCGGTGAACGGCCAGCCGACGCTCTACAGCGGCATCGTGCGCGCCTGCCCGGCGGGCGCGGTGTGTCAGCCCGGCGGCAGCAGCGGCTGGGGGCCGTGGTCGAACGCCGCCGGTCCCGGCGTGACGAACTTCACCGTCACCCCATGATGCGCGTGCCCGGGCGCCGCCGGTGGGCCGTCGTCGTCGTGCTGGCCGCCACGGGCGTCGTGGCGCTCGCCGCGACGCCCGGGCGGGCGCGCGCGCACGGCGCGCAGTCGTCACTCGCCGACTGGGGCGATGTCGGCAGCGCGGCGCCGTGCCAGCGCACGCTGGCGGTCGCGGTCGAGCGCTGTGTCGCCACCTCGCTCGCCGCGCACGAGGCCTGCGCCGCAGACGGTGCCGCCGATCGCGCGGCGTGTGCGCGGCCGGCGACGCAGGCGGCGCGCGCGGCGGCGCTCACCGCCATCGAGCGCGCCTGCCGGCCGACCGACGCGCCGGCGCTGGCGCGCGTCGACCTCAGCGGGCTGCTGACCAGCGCCGTGCGCGCCTGTCGCGAGGTCACCGGGCAGCTCGCCGCAGTATCCGACCCGCCCCCCGGCGCCGATCCGCGCTGCGCGCAGGTGCGCGCCGGCGCGGTGCGGCGGCTCGGCGGCTTTGCGCTGCGCGCCTGGCGGCACGCCTTCGATCGCCTCGCCGCGCTGCCGCATGCGCCCGATGCGAAGGACGCCGTCGCGGTGCGCGCCGCGTCGCGCGTCACGCAGCTCGGCCGCGTGCTGCAGCGGCGCATCGCACGCGCCTGCGGCGCGACGGACTTGGAGGAGCGCGCGGCGCTGACGCGCGCCGCCGAGGCGGCGCGCTGCTTCGCCGGCGAGGTGTATGCGCAGGACGCCGTCACCTGCGCGCGCACCGCCGAGGCCGCGTTCACGCAGGGCGCCTGCATCGACGGCCACGCCGCCGGCTATCCGTGTCGCGACGTCCACCTCGCCGCGTTCGTGCCGCTGGCGGCGCTCGGCGGCGGCAACACGAACGACGTCTGGGGCTGGACCGATCCGCTCACCGGCCGCGAGTACGCGCTGCTCGGGCGCTCGAACGGCACCTCGTTCGTCGACGTCACGATCCCGGACGCGCCGGTGGTGCTCGGCAACCTGCCGACGCACACCATCAACTCGCTCTGGCGCGGCCTCAAGGTGTACGGCGACCACGCGTACATCATCAGCGAAGCGACCGGCCACGGCCTGCAGGTGTTCGACCTGCGCCAGCTGCGCGGGCGCAGCGGCCCGCCGGTGACGTTCACCGCCACCGCGCACTACGCGGGCTTCGGCAACTGCCACACCCTCGCCGTCAACGAGGCGAGCGGGTTCCTCTACGCGGCGGGCACGAACACCTGCAACGGCGGCCTGCACATCGTCGACGTGCGCACGCCCGGTGCGCCGGTGTTCGCCGGCTGCGTCGCGAACGACGGCTACACGCACGAGACGCAGTGCGTCACCTACCACGGTCCCGACGCCGCGTACGCCGGGCGCGAGCTGTGCTTCAGCTCGAACACCGACACGCTGACGATCATCGACGTGACGAACAAGGCGGCGCCGGTGCAGCTGTCGCGCACCGGCTACGCCGGCCGCGGCTACACGCATCAGGGCTGGCTGACCGAGGACCACCGCCATTTCCTGCTCGACGACGAGACCGACGAGCAGAGCTTCGGGCACAACACGCGCACGTACATCTGGGACGTCGCCGACCTCGACGCGCCGCGGGTGATCGGTTCGTACCTCGGCCCGGTGAGCGCGATCGATCACAACCTCTACATCCGCGGGGCGTACGCGTACGAGGCGAACTACCGCAGCGGCCTGCGCATCCTCGACCTGACCAACATCGGCGCGGCGGCGCTCAGCGAGCGGGCGTACTTCGACACGTACCCGGCGTCGGACGGCCCGGGGTTCAACGGCGCGTGGTCGAACTACCCGTTCTTCGCCAGCGGCACGGTGCTGGTCAGCGGCATCGACGAGGGCCTCTTCGTGCTGCAGCCCGAGCTCTCGGCGGTGGTGAACACGGTGACGCCGACGCCGACCCGCACGCCGACGCCGGTGGCCGCCGCGCCGGCGATCCTCCTGCCCGCCGCCGGACAGACGCTGGTGGTCAGCGGCGTGACGTTCGAGTGGAGCGCGGTCGCGAACGCGACCGGCTACGAGCTGCGCATCCTCGGTTCCGGCGGCGCAACGGTGTTCAGCGGCGCGCTCGCCGGCAACGCCGCGACCCGCACGCTGATCAGCCTGCCGCAGAGCGGCGCCTACACGTTCCAGGTGCGCGCCTGCATCAACGATCAGTTCGGCGCGGCGAGTTGCGGCACGTTCGCATCGCGCGCCTTCACCGTCGCGCTCGCGGCGCCGGTCGACGCCCCGGCGATCACCGCGCCGGCGTCCGGCGCGCTGCTGACGGCGAGCATCCAGACGTTCACGTGGACGCCGGTCGGCGGCGCGCTGGCGCTGCCGGTGTTCTACGAGGTCCGGCTCACCGACCGGACCAGCGGCGCGGTCGAGGTCACGCAGCGGCTCGCGCACCCGACGCTGTCGCTGGTCACCGCGTTGCGCAGCGGTCTCTTCCGCCTGCAGGTGCGCGCCTGCCAGGTCGGCTGCGGACCGTGGAGCGCGCCCGTCGACTTCACCGCCCAGGTCCCGCCCGTGCCCGCCGGCGTGCCGTCGATCACCTCGGCGATGCTCACCGGCGCGAACAGCGCCGCGATCGCGTGGACCGCGGTCGCCGGCGCCGAGTGGTATCAGCTCTTCGTCGTGCAGCCGGGAGCCGGTCCGGGCGGCGGGGCGCTGACCGTCGCGGCGCGCCAGGTGCTCGGCACGAGCGTCGGCAACCTGCCGGTGCCCGCCGGCAATGCCGGCGTGATCGTCGCCGCGTGCAGCGGCAACGGCTGCGGCGCCTTCAGCGCCGCGGCGCCGCTCGCGCCCGCCGGCCCGAATCCCGCCGCGCCGCTCCTCGGCCAGCCGCTCGCCGGCTCGGCGGTCGACGGGCCGTTCGTCTTCTTCAGCTGGAACCGCATTCCGGGCGATACCGGCAACACGACGTACCGCCTCTTCGTGCAGGACCTCTCGCGGCAGAGCAGCGCGCTCGACGTGCGCACGACGCAGAACTTCTACGGTGCGTTCTTCGCCGCCGAGGGCGCGCGCTACGACGCGATCGTCATCGCCAACCCCGGCACCGCGCAGCAGGTCGTCGGCCCGGCGGTCGGCTTCGTCGTGCGCGGCAGCTCGCCGGCGGCGCCGACGCTGGTCGCGCCGACGCACGACGGCGCCGTGGCCGAGGGCAACGTGCACCTCGCGTGGACGCCGCTGCCCGGCGCGACGCTGTACGAGTACTTCGTCGCCGTGCAGGGCGCGCCGCAGGCGAGCGCGCGCGGCGTCTCGGCCGGCCTCTTCGTGCAGGTGCCGCTGGCGGCGGTGCACGGGCAGCCGACGGTGTACAGCGCCATCGTGCGCGCCTGTCCGGCGGGACAGACGTGCAGCGCCGGCAGCGATGCCGGCTGGGGACCGTGGTCGATCAACGCCGGCACGGGCGTGACGAACTTCACCGTCACGCGCCCGCCGGCGCCGCGCGGCGGCAGCTCGCTGCGCTTCTTCGGCACCGGCAGCGGCGACGTCGATCGCGTCAAGATCCCGCTCGACGCGCCGCCGCGGCCGGTCGACGTCGGCGGCAGCTTCACCCTCGAGTGGTGGATGAAGACCGCCGCCGGCAACGCCAGCGGCGCCTGCACGCCGGGCGGTGACAGCTGGATCAACGGCAACATCCTCATCGACCGCGACGTGTTCGGCGCCGGCGACGCCGGCGACTACGGCGTGTCGCTCTTCGGCAGCGGTGGCCGCCTCGCCTTCGGCGTCGCGGTCGGCGGTACCGGCAACACGATCTGCGGCGCGACGAACGTCGCCGACGGCGCCTGGCACCACGTCGCGGTGACGCGCGACGGCGGCACCGGCGCGCTGCGCCTGTACGTCGACGGCGCGCTCGATGCAGAGGACAGCGGGCCGCTGGGCGACGTCGCCTACCGCGACGGGCGCGCCACGGCGTATCCGGATTCCGATCCGTTCCTCGTGCTCGGTGCCGAGAAGCACGACGCGGGCGCCGCCTATCCGTCGTACCACGGCTGGCTCGACGAGCTGCGCGTCTCGACCGGCATCCGCTACACTGCGCCGTTCACGCCGCCGGCGCAGCCGCTCGCCGCCGATCCCGGCACCGTCGCGCTCTACCACTTCGACGAGGGCAACGGTGCGGTGCTCGTCGACGAGGCCGGTGCGGCCGGCGGGCCGAGCGACGGCATCGTGCGCGTCGGCGGCGCGGCCGGCGGGCCGCAGTGGTCGACCGACACGCCGTTTGCGAGCGCCGCGCCGGCGCTGCAGCTCGCGACGCTGACCACCGGGCTCAGCGCCCCGACGGGCATCGCGCACGCCGGCGACGCGCGCCTGTTCATCACCGAGCAGGCGGGCGCGATCCGCGTCTGGACCGGCACGGAGCTGCTGCCGACACCGTTCCTCACCGTTCCCGGCGTCGGCTGCTGCGGCGAGCGCGGGCTGCTCGGCCTCGCGTTTCATCCGCACTACGCGGACAACGGATTCTTCTACATCTATTACACGGACACCGCGGGCGACACGGTGCTGCGGCGCTATCGCCGCTCGGCGACCGATCCGAATGTCGCCGATCCGGCGAGCGGCGTGACGCTGCTGACGATCGATCAACCCGACAGCAACCACAACGGCGGCCAGCTGGCGTTCGGGCCGGACGGCTACCTGTATGTCGGCGTCGGCGATGGCGGCGGCTCGTGCGACTCGCACGGGTGCAACGCGCAGCGCCCCGACACGCTGCTCGGCAAGCTGCTGCGCCTGGATGTCGATCAGCACGTCGCGACGCCGCCGTATTACGGCATTCCGCCGACGAATCCGTTCGCCGGCGCCGGCGACCCGCCGGACGAGGTCTGGGCGGGCGGCCTGCGCAATCCGTGGCGCTTCGCCTTCGATCGCCTGACCGACGCGCTGTTCATCGGCGACGTCGGCCAGAACACGCGCGAGGAGATCGATTACCAGCCCGCCGGCAGCACCGGCGGCGAGAACTACGGCTGGCCGGCGCTCGAGGGCCACCTCTGCGGCAGCTGCCCGACCGGCGGCTGCCCGCCGCTGCCGGCGTGCGGCAGCGCGGCGTTCACGGCGCCGATCCTCGACTACACGCACCAGGGCGGCAACTGCTCGGTGACCGGCGGCTACGTGTACCGCGGCACCCGGGTGCCGTATCTCTACGGCAGGTACGTGTACGGCGATCTCTGCAGCGGCCGCCTCTGGTGGGCGGCGCAGCAGGGCGGTGGCTGGAGCGCCACGGTGGCCGGGGTCACGGCTCCCGGCCTGACCAGCTTCGGCGAAGGTGCCGACGGCGAGCTGTATCTGGTGCGCGGCAACGGCACCCTGGCGGCGATCCGGTGACGCCACCGGCGTTTGCGCCCGGAAGAGAAAGCCGGCGACTTCGGCGCGCGCGCTGCTAGGGTGAACATTTGACGGACAGGACGGAGCAGGCATGAGGCAGGTTCCCAGGGTGAACGGATTCGTCGCGCTGTGCGGCGTGATGTGCGCGATGCTGGTCGGCGCCACGGCGCAGGCGGTGACGGTGAGTCTGCCGTCCGCGCTCCCGGTCAACGGCGTCGGCGCGGGCGCCAACGTCGCCGTGAGCGTCGATGTCGCCGACGGCATCGAGTCCGCCGACCTCGTGCTCGGCTACGATCCCGCGGTCATCAGCGTCGGCATGCCGGCGGTGACCGCGCTCACCCAGGACTGCCTCGTCAGTGCGAATCACATCGATGTCGGCGCGCTGCGCATCGCGCTCGCCTGCACGATGCCGCCGGTCGGCAGCGGGGTGCTGCTGACCGTGCCGGTCACCGCCGTCGGGCCGGGGATGAGCGCGCTGACGCTGACGTTGTGCAGCCTCGTCGAGGGCTCGCTGCCGTGCACGCCGGTCGACGGGTCGGTCACCGTGCTGCCGCCGACGCCCACCGCCACCGCCACCGCGACGCGCACGGCCACCGCCACCGCGACGCCGACGTTCACGCCGACCGAGACGCGCACGCCGTCGGTCACCGCGACGCGCACCGTGACGCTGACCCGCACGCCGACGCGCACGCGCACGCCGACGCGCATTCCGGTCGGCAGCACGGCGCCGACCATCACGCTGCCGCAGCCGAACACGACGCTGGTGGTGAGCGGCGTGACGTTCCAGTGGGATCCGGTCGTCAACGCCACCGGCTACGACCTGCGCGTCGTCGACGGCGCGAACGTCACCGTCTTCTCGGGCTCGCTGAGCGGCAACGGCGCGACGTCGACGATTCTCGACCTGCCGCGCAACGGCACCTACACGCTGCGCGTGCGCGCCTGCTTCGGGGGCGTCTCCGATCTCACCTGCGGGCCGTTCGCGACGCGCGGCTTCTCCATCGCGCTCGCCGCGCCGAGCACCGCGCCGAGCATCACCGCGCCGGCGCCGAACGCGACGCTGACGAGCAGCGTGCAGGCGTTCGCGTGGACGGCGGTCAGCGCGCCGCTGCCGCTGCCGATCACCTACGAGTTGCTGCTCACCGATCGCCCCACCGGCGCGCCGGTGCTGCAGATCGCCGAACGGCATCCCTCGCTGTCGACCGTCACGACGCTGCGCAGCGGCCAGTATCGCCTGCGCGTGCGCGCCTGTCAGACGGGCTGCGGACCGTACGGTCCGGCGGTGGACTTCGACGCCGTGATCGGCGCCGTACCGACCGCCGCGCCGACGATCACCAGCGCCGTCCTCACCGCCGGCAACAACGCCAGCGTCAGCTGGACCGCGGTCGCCGGCGCCGAGTACTACCAGCTGTACATCGTGCAGCCGCCGCCGGCAGGGCCGGGCGGCGGTGCGCTCGCGGTCGCCGCGCGGCAGGTGCTCGGCACCTCGGTCAGCGGCATCCCGCTGCCCGCCGGCGTGGCGAACGCCATCGTCTCCGCCTGCACCGGCAACGGCTGCGGCCCGTCGAGCGCGCCCGCGTCGCTCGCGCCGATGAGCGCCAACCCCGGCGTGCCGCATCTCGGCCAGCCGCTCGCCGGCTCCGCCGTCGACGGGCCGTTCGTGCTGTTCACCTGGAACCGCATCGCCGGCGACGCCGGGGCGACGACGTACCGGCTCTACGTGCAGGATCTCGCCCGTCAGTCGCCGGCGCTCGACGTGCTCACCACGCAGAACTTCTACGGCGCGTTCTTCAAGGCCGAGGGCGCGCGCTACGACGCGATCGTCATGGCCAATCCCGGCACGCCGCAGCAGGTGGTCGGTCCGGCGACCGGCTTCGTCGTGCGCGGCGCGTCGCCGAGTGCCCCGACGCTCGTCGCCCCGACGCACAACGGCACCGTCGCCAGCGGCAACATCCGCCTCGGCTGGACGCCGATTCCCGGCGCGACGCTGTACGAGTACTTCGTCGCCGTGAAGGGCGCGCCGCTCGGCTCGGCGCAGGGCGTGACGCCCGGGCTCTTCGCCTTCGTGCCGCTCGCCGCGAGCGGCGGGCCGACCGAGTACAGCGCCATCGTCCGCGCCTGCCCCGCCGGCCAGACCTGCAGCGCCGGCTCCGACACCGGCTGGGGCCCGTGGTCGTCCGCCGCCGGCACGGGAGTGGTGAACTTCACCGTCACGCCGTGACGGGATCCGGCGGCTGAAACGCCGCCGGAGGGCCCCGCGCCGTTCGCAACACGCGGTGGCGGGCCGCCCGGGG
>CBFGUK010000018.1:0-45402 GCA_965651925.1 uncultured bacterium
TCGTGCCCGCGCATCTTGACGATGTGCAGGCGGCGGCGATCGGGGCCGTAGATCGGCGTCGTGCGCTCGAGACGGATGACGCCGCCGAGCAGGCTCTCCGCGCCGTGCAATGTCTCCTCGGTATCGAGCAGCAGCGCCGTGCACCCCACCGCCTCGAGACGCTCGCGCAGCCGCATCAGCTCGTAGCGGAACCAGCGCGGCTCGCGCGCCAGGATGCGCAGCTCGGTGAGCGAGTCGATGACGACACGCGCCGGCCGGGTGGCCTCGACCTGCGTCAGCAGCACCTGGAGCACGGCGGGCAGCTCGACCTCGGATGGCTGCAGGACCGTCTGCACCGTGGCGTCGCGGGCGCCCGGCCCCTGGTAGAGCAGCGACAGACCGTCCATCGACCATCCGTGACTCGCCGCGATGCTGGCGACTTCCGCCTCGGTCTCTGCAAGGCTGATGTAGGCGACCGAATCGCCCCTGGCGACGCCGGCGAGCGCGAACTGCAGCGCCAGGGTCGTCTTGCCGGTACCCGTCGACCCCTGCACGAGGTGCAGCCGGCCGCTCGGATAGCCGCCGTGCAGGATGGCATCGAGACCGCTGATGCCGGTGGTGACGGTGCTGGTGCTCATTGCCCCCATTTCCCCGCCCCGACGCTGAGCAGCCGGGCGGGCTGCGTCGCCTCCGGCGCGCGAGACTCCCGGGTCGCCCCTTATCGGGCTCCCGCGCTTTGCGGAAGCAGAAATCGTTCCGGCCCGCCGGTCGAACAACCGGCGCTCGCCTCCGGTCAGCAGGACATCGTCGTTGAATTTCGCGCGCGGGCGATGGTACGTGGCGCAATGGGGCTGGAGGGCAACACGGCTCGGGCGACCGCGGCCACGAGCCGGTGCGCGACGACGCGCGTGTCCTGCCGCCCGCCGCGACACGCGCCATGATCCCGGCCGCCATACCGTTCCACACCGACCTGTATCGGCGCGAGGCGCTCGATGCAGCGGCGGAGAAATACGCCGGCAAGGCGCGCGTGGAGCTCGAGGATGCCGGCGCACACGTGCTCGTGCGGTTCGAGCCGATCGACGGTGCGCCGGGTCGTGACGCGCTGCTCGACGAGTTCTGCAACGAAGTGTTCTCCGGAACGGCGCGCCGCATGCGGGCGCCGCAGCCGGCGGCCGGTGCCGGCGCCGATTGCGGCGAGGGCGAGCCGCCGTGGGCACTGCTCGCGCCGTTCACCGCCGGCACACCGCTCGCCCTCGGCTGGGAGCTCGATTCGCTCAGCCCGGTGCGCGGCGGCGCGGCGACGCTCGTGCTCCGCCATGCCGAGCTCGGGCGCGCGCGCATTGCCTTGCGGCGCAACAGCGGCGCGCCGCTCGGCGTCGCGCACACCGCGCATCTCGATTTCCTCCTGCTGAACGGCGGCAGCGGTGCGGCGCGCACCGAGGAGTCCGTCGGCCGCGTGCTCATCGCGCTCGCGCGCGCCCTGCGCGAACGGCCCGCCGCCGGAGACGAGGCGGCGCTCGCGGCCGCGCTGCTGCCGCACAGCGAGCAGCCGGCACCGGCCGGCCAGGGCCCCGGCACCGGCACGGGTGCACGCCGTCTGGCGCCGCAGATCGACCCCGACGCCCGCACGGTGACGTTTGCGGTCGACGAAGCGGGCGTCAGCCGCCTCGCGCTCTACGACGCGCTGCTGCGGTTTGCCGATCGCGGCGCGGTGTTCCTGACGCGGTCGCAGCCGGGGCGCATCGACATCCAGGTACGCGCGCGCGCCGGCGCCTCGTCGGACGCGCTGCGCGCCCTGGCGGCCGAGGTCACGCGCAGCCTGAACCACGTCGTGCGCGGCCGCGGCCCGCAGGGCGGCGGAGCACAACGCCCCGGGCTGCCCCCCCTGCCGCGTCCGGCGGTGGCGCTCGACGCGCTGCTCGCCGAGCTCGCCGCCGCCGATCCGGAAACGCTCGGCCTCGGTCACCACCCCGAGCGCGGTCCCGGCCACGAGGGCCTGCGCGTCCTCAACATCCGCGGCACGGGCGCGTGCAACAGCGACTGCGTCTTCTGCGTCGAGAAGTTCGACCCTGCGCACCGCTCGATGCCGAAGGCCGACGCGACGCGCCAGTTCATCCTCGACAACGCCGGCAAGTTCGACATGCTGTTCTTCGCCAGCGGCGAGCCGACGATCCACCCGAAGCTGTTCGAATACGTCCAGCTCGGCCGCGAGGTCGGCTTCACCTCGTTCGGCATGTCGTCGCACTTCCGCACGTTCGCCGATCCGCAGTTCGCGTTGCGCGTGCTCGAGGCGGGGTTCGAATACTTCGACATCTCGCTGCACGCCGCCGATGCGGCGACACAGCTCGAGGTCAATCCGATCGGCGACGGCGGCCGGTCGCTGTTCGAGGCGCTCAAGGGCATCGCCGTGCTCTACCGGCTCGCCGAGGCGCTCGGGCGGCGCATCAGCCTGACGCACAAGATCGTCGTCTCGCGGCTGAACGTGCATGCGCTCGAGCCGATCTTTCGCGCGACGTACGACCGCGGCGTGCGCCACTTCATCCTGCAGCCGGTGCGCGCGATGAATCTCGACCCCGCGCGCCAGGCGCTGCTGGCGATCTCCGAGGAGGAGATTCTCCCGCACCTCAACGAGTTCCTGCGGCGCACCGCCGGCCTCGGGGCGACGATCAAGCCGTACGGCTTTTCGCGCCAGCACCTGCTCAGCGCCCCGCACGTCGAGACCGAGCAGAACCGGGTGAAGAACGTCTATGGCCGGGTGCGCGGCACCGGCCTGAACCGGGCCATGCCGGCGCCCGAGGAGCGGCCGCGCGACGGGCGGCACTGGGTCGAGGTCCGGATGTCGGACAGCGGGCACCGCGTCGCGTTCGCGACACGCGGCGACGTGCCGATCCTCGACGAGGCGATGGCGCGCGGCCTGGAGCTGCCGTTCGGCTGCCGCATGGGCTCGTGCGGCATGTGCTGCGCCCGGCTGCTCGAGGGCCGCATCGACCAGAGCGGGCAGTTCTTCCTCAGCGAGGAGCACGTGCGCGACGGGTACGTGCTGCTCTGTCAGGCGCGCGCGCTGTCCGACGTCACGCTGCGCCTGTGCACCGATGACGAGCTCGATCCGCTGTAACCCGTCGCGCGCGGGGCAGCGTGCCGCCGCGGCGCTGCCGCCCACGACCGCCCCGCCGTGCCCGTGAGACGCCCAGCGCCATGCACGTCCAGCGCGTCGTCACCAACGACACCTGCAACCAGAACTGCTGGTTCTGCAATGCGCGGCGGCCGGCCGAGCGGCCGGAATTCGTGGCGCGGGCGGCGGTCGCCGAGCGCATCGCGGCGGCGCGCGCCGGCGGGCCACGCGAGCTGATCCTCACCGGCGGCGAGCCGACGCTGCGGCGCGATCTCGCCGAGCTCGTGCGCCGCGCGGCGGGCCCCGGGGTGCGCGTGGTGCTCGAAACCAACGGCGCGCTGATCGATGCGGCCCGCGCCCGGGCCCTGGCGGAGGCCGGTCTGCACACCGCGCGCGTGCAGGTTCCCGCCTGGGATGCCGCGGCGGCCGACGCGATCACGCGCGATCCCGGCGGCTTCGCCGCCACGGTGCGCGGCCTGCACGCCCTCGCCGACGCCGGCGTGCGCCTCGAGATCACCACCCCGGTCGTGCGCCGCACGCTGCCGCACCTCGCCGCGCTGCCCGGCGCGCTCGCCGCCTCGGGCCTGCCGATCGCCGCGCTCGTGCTCGTCGTCCCGCGCAGCGCACCCGACGCGGCGGAATGCGCCGCGCTCGACGAGGTCGCGACGGCGGTCAGCGCCGCCGCCGATGCGGCGCGCCGCGTCGGCCTCGGCGTGCGGCTCGACGCGGCGACGTTCGTCCCGCCGTGCGCGTTCCCCGTCCCCGAGCGGGTGAGCCATCTGTTCGCGCTCAACCGCGGCAACGCGCGGCGGCCGGGCTATGCGCGCACCCCGGTGTGCGAGACCTGCCTCGTCAACGATCGCTGCCCGGGCTTCCCCGACGGGGCCGCGCCGGCGGCCGTGCGGCCGGTCGCCGACCACCGCCTGCGGCGCCGGCTGACGGTCATGTCGTCGGTGGAGGAGCAGGTGGCGCGCGAGCTCGTCAGCCGCCAGATCGTGCGCGGCGGCTACGGGCAGGTCCCCGAGTTCACCGTGCGCGTCAACTTCCACTGCAACCAGGCGTGCGACTTCTGTTTCGTCTCGACGCACCTGCCGCCGCCGGCCGAGGCGGCGGTCCGCACCGCGATCGAGGACGCCGGCCGCGAGCAGGCGGTCCTCGTGCTCTCCGGCGGCGAGCCGACGCTCAACCCGCGCCTGCTCGACTACGTGCGGCTCGCGCGCGCGGCCGGCGTGCGCGCGATCGAGCTGCAGACCAACGCGATCCGCCTCGCCGATACGGCGCTCGCCCGCACGCTCGTCGACGCCGGGCTCGATCAGGTCACCGTCTCGCTGCACGCCTCGAACGCCGCCATTTCCGACGCGATCACCGGCGCGCCGGGCACGTTCGCGCAGACCGTGCGCGGCCTCGACGCCCTCGCCGCCACGGCCGTGCGCCTGAGCCTCAACTTCGTCTTCTGCCAGGCGAACCGCGACGACTTCCCGCGTTTCGTCGAGCTCGTCATCGCGCGCTGGCCGCGCGCCGGCATCACGCCGATCTTCGTCGGCTCGCACACCGACGTGATCCCGCGCACCTCGCTGCTCATTCCGAGCTTCAGCGACATCCTGCCCGCGCTGACCGCGGGACTCGCGCGCGCGCGCGCCGCCGGCATCACGATCGGCGGCCTCGACACGATGTGCGGACTGCCGCTCTGTCTCGTCCCGGCGGACGAGCGCGCCGCGCTCTTCTCCGCGCACGCGCTGCCGCCCGATGCCGGCGACGGCGAGTTCGTCAAGGCGCCGGCCTGCGCCGCGTGCGTCGAGGGCCACCGCTGCTACGGCGTGCGCCGCGGCTACGCCGAGCTGTACGGCACCGGCGAGCTCGTCCCGTTCGCTGCCGCGCCCGCCGCCGGCGCGGCCTCATAGCCCAGGCACCGACCAGGCGGCGGCTTCCAGGTCCGTTCAGGGACGCCCGCCGACGAGGCGGTAGAAGCCGATGCGGTACGGCGGGTCGGCGTAGCGCAACGGCGAGTAGCCGGGCACATCGAGCGTCTCGACGGCGAGCGGTTCGAGCACGTAGCGGTCGTGCACGGCCTGGCAGGTCGGCGTCAGCGGAGCGGGCGTCGGCTCGTCGTGCCAGGCGAAGTAGCAGAACATGCCCTGGTAATAGAGCACGCCGGCCCCCGGCGCCGGCCAGGCGGCATCGCCGCGCGCGGCGCGGCGCACGTCGACGAGCGCGTAGCGCTTGTCCGCATGGCGCAGGAGGAACTCCGGGAACGCATCGAGGTTCCTGCCGCCCTGATCGACGGCGGTGAGCAGCGTGCCCGCCGCCGGCAGCTGCGGCACGGTGTGCTCGAGGAACGTCCACTGCAGCTGCTGATCGCGCAGCTCGGTGATGAACGGCTGCCGCTGGACGACGATCGCGGCCGCCGCCACGGCGAGCAACGCGGCGCCGAAGATGACCGCGGCGCGCCGCCGCGCGCCCCACAGCGCCAGCCAGACCGGGGCGATGCCGGCACCGAGCAGGATGAGAAAACTGCCCGGGAGGAGCTGCGCACGCAGGTGGTAGGGCGGGTTGTCGAACATCGACTGGGAGAACAGCGACCACGCGACGAACAGCAGCAGCAGCCACAGCACCCAGCCGGGACGGCAGATGACGCCCCACACCACCCCCACGACGAGCGCGAGCCAGTAGAGCGGCGGCGTGACGGCGGGGTTCAGCAGCACCAGCCGGTCGATGTACCGCCACAGGTCCGGCGGCCTGGGCGGCGGTCCGCCGCCGGCGGTGAGCGCTGCGTGCAGCTCGAACCCGCGCGGCACGAGGAGGAGCGCGAGCACGGCGGCAGCGGTGAGCGTGCGCCACGTGAACAGCAGCCGCCAGCCCTGCGGCGCCGTGCAGACCCAGAGCGCCGGGACGACGGCGGGAGCGAACACCATCTCCGGTCGCGACTGGGTGGCGAGCGACGTCGCCAGCGCGCAGCAGAGGGCGTCGCCGAGCCGGCGCGTGCGCATGTACAGGGCGCCGAGCGCCGCGGCCCACAGCATGAACGTCAGCGCGACGACGAAGAGATCCTCGGCGTGCGCGTAGCGCAGGTGCTGCGGCAGCACGCCGAGCAGGACCGCGGCGCACAGCGCCTGCGGCCAGCTGCCGGTGACGCCGAGCGTCAGCAGCGCGGCGGCCGGAACCGCCAGCGAGGACACGATCGCGTTGGTGAGGAACACCACGCCGACGTCGTTCGGCCGGTCGAGCAGCGCGCCGGCGAGCCGGTAGAGGGTCGGCCCGGCCTTGCCGTACACCGGTGCGAGCTCGCCACTGAGATAGCCGGGGATGATGTCGGCGATGTGATAGAACTCGTGCAGGAACGTCGCCGGCGAGACGAGCAGCCGCAGCGCCAGACTCGCCGCCCAGATCATCGCCAGTGCCAGCGCCGGGACGCGCGCCGCGGGCTGCGCGCGCAGCTCGCGCACCACGATGGCGATCGTGCCGAGGACGAGCAGCCCGAGGGTCGCTGCGAGCAGCCACTGGTTCGGGATGCCGCTCGGCGCGCGGCCGCCGCCGGGGAGCCGGTCGCTCGCCGGAACCTCGACCTCGGCGAGCGCACGGACATAGGCGTCGAGCGTCGCGGCGCAGTCGCGCGCCAGCACCGGTGGTACGTCGAGCGCCCACTCCCCGGCGCGGTGCGTGCCGCCGCCACCGAACATCGGCGCCGAGGCGAGCTCGAGCTGGTGCTCGGCGCCCGCCGGCGTACGCACGGCGATGGCGATGCGGAAGCGCTGCGTATCGAAGCGCGCCAGACGACAGCCGTCGGCCGCCTGCACGGGCGCCAGGCGATCGAAGAGCTGCTGCGCGAGCTCGGCGGTGATCGGAACGCCGTCGCTGAGCGCGGCCGCCGGCGATGCGCCGAGCGCCAGCAGCAGGGCGCCGACGGCGAGCGGCAGGCGGAACGCGCGGCGGCGGATGCGGACGGAGCCCGCGACACCGGAGGACCGTCCGTCGGGCGAACAGGCGCCGGCGTCGCGCAGCGCGCGTGCTCCTGTCCGCTTCGGGGGCAAGTCCGTCAGGTGGCCGGCCGGCGCCGCGACCAAAGCACCCACGCGAGCCCGGCGAGTGCCGCGAGCAGCGCGACCGCGGCGATCAGCCACGCCGACGAACTGCTGCTGCCGCTGCTGCCGATCCACTTCCACTCGAAGCCGGTCTCGCGGGCGCGGATGTGCGCGCGCAGCGCCTCGAGGAAGCCGTCGGGTGGCGTGCCGCTCGCGACGCTGACCGCGAACTGTTCCGTCTGCAGCGCGCCGGATGGCGCCGTGCTCGGGTGCTCGAGCCGGATCGCGATCTCGCCCGTGCCGCACGTGTAGGTTGCACGCACTAGGCGGCGCTCGACCCGGCCGCCGGAGAACGTGCAATCGCCGGCGAGCACGACGCCCTTGCCGAGCATCTCCGCAAGCCGCTCTTCCTGCCCGGCGGGAATGACGGCCTGCCGCTCGCCTGACACCTCGTCCGGTCGCGGCGACACGTGATGGGTGGGGATTCCGTCGGGATGCTCGACCGCCGGCTGCTCCTCCTGCGCCGCGGCGGGTGCCGCCGGCCGGATCGCGAGCGATGCGAGGGCGCACAGTGTCAGGACGAGGACGGCGCGCGCGAACCGCACGCGCGCGCGGCGATCAACCAGCAGCACGGTCTCCATCAGCGTCCGGGTGGTAACCGGGCCGGCAAACGAAGTCAAAGCGCCGCCCGCTTCGTCCTTCGCTCATGTCGCATGGCCGACGGCCGGAGGCATCCCGGACGATCTGCCTCACGCCAGGGCTTCGCCGAGCGGCCACCGGGAGCGGAGAGAACACCACGTCGCAGGTGCCCATCAGACCTGATCTGACTGGCAGGACTCACTCCCACTTCGTGTCCTCTGCACCTCTGTGGCTGAATCGTTCTGGCGTGGCGAATGCCGACGAACCTTTACTGGCTTCCCCGCCGGGGGTGTGGCAGCGTCGACGGTTGTGATGCGTGGGGCGCGCCGATGAGACCGCGGGCCGACACGGTGCTCGCCTGGACGGGTGCGGCGTGCACGTCGGGGTGCCCTACCTGCCCGATCGATGCCGCGACGGCACCGGCTGGGATCGAGGCGGACGAGCTGCAGCGCCGACTCGTCGGCCTCGATCCCGGGCAGCTCGTGGTGCTGGTCGGCGGCGAGCCGCTACTGCGACCCGATTTCCTCCGCCTCGTCGCCGTGGTGCGCGCCGCGGGTGGCGTGCCGGGGGTGGTCACCACCGGACGGCCGCTGCTCTACCCGCAGCTGCGCGCGCGCCTGCGCCGCGCGCAGGTCGGCTATCTGCGCATCCAGTGCTTCGGCACCGGTGCGGCGCACGACCGGGCCACCGCGGTGCCGGGCGGCTTTGCACAGCTGGTCGACGGCGTGCGCGCATGGTGTGCCGAGGATGACGGGCAGTGCGACGTCGACCTCGCGCTGTCGCTGCGCGGCGGGGTGCCGGACTCCCTCGCCGCCGACCTCGCGGTGCTGGCCGACGCGGTCGCGCACCCTGCCGTCCAGCTGCTCCTCGCTGTCGACCCCGACGCACCACCCGACACGGCGGCATCGCTCGCGCGTGACGTGCTGGCCGCGTGGGGGAACGGCGCCGGGCGGCCCCTGCTCGTTCATGAGGCGCCGGCGAGCGATGCGGACGATGTTGTGAGCGATGCCGCGGGGCTCACCCTGCCGCCGCCGCGGCCGCACTTCGTCGGTCCGGTGCCGCCGGCCTGCTGTCTCGGCTCGTCCGACGGACTGGCGCACGCCGCGGCGCCGCCGCCTGCGGTCGTGCGGGCGAACTCGTTCAACTTCATCAGCACCGGCGCGGTGGTGGCGCGCGTCGACGACGCAGCCGCCTGCGGCGCGTGGGCGGCCGGACACCGGGATCCCGGACGCGAGCTGTGGCTCGTCGATGGCGAGCGCCTGGTGCACTACGCGACCGACAGCGGCGATTTCAGCGCCGCCGAGATCGCGCAGGTCAAGGACGCGTGGAGCCATCTGTTCCTCGACCGCGCCGCGCCCGGCGTGCTCGACGACTTCACCGAGGGCATGCGGCGGGTGCTGCCCGATCCGGTGTGCACGCCCTGCGCGCAGCGCGAGCGCTGCGGCCGACGCCATCAGGTCGTCGGCGGCGCCCCCTTCGCGCACGAGGAGGCGTGGATCGCGGCCTTCGTGGGTCGTCTGCGCGGCCGCGTGCTCGACGTCGGCTGCGGCGAGATGCTCTATCGCGACGTGCTCGCGCCACTGGTGGCGTCGCGGACGGTCGACTACACCGGCCTCGATCCCGATCCGGTGAGCCTCGCCGCGCTGCGCGAGGTCATGCCCGCCGGCCGCTTCCTCCTCGGCGGGATCGAGACGTTCAGCGGCATGCCGGCGAGCTACGATCACGTGCTCTGCCTGCGCTCGCTGAACCACGTCCTCGATCTGCCCGGCGCCATCGCGCGCATGGCGGCGCTGCTGCGTCCGGGCGGCACGCTGCTGATCGTCGAGTGCACGCCGTTCGCGATGCTGCGCGAGGCGACCCAGGTCGCCGCCGCGGATCGCGCGCCGCGCGCCGGGCATCAGCACTACCGCAACGTCGCCAGCACCGCGGTGCTGCCGCTGGCGCGGCGGTACGGGCTGCGCGTCGTCGAGCACCGTCCCGCGGCGCGCGCCACGACGAACGAGTGGATCCTGCTGCTCGCCCGCTGAGCCCGGAAACGACAGGGCCGGAGCGTGCGTGCACGCTCCGGCCCTGAGTGTCGCGAGCGACCCGGCGGGGCGGCTCACGCCACCCCGCCGCTGTCGTCACTTCCGCTTCGCGTTGAACTGGTTTTCCTCGTTCTTCTTGGCGTGCGCCTGTTCGAACTGCGCATCCCAGCACATGCCGTTCTCGGCATAGAGCTGAGCCGTGACCGGGTACTGCAGCGGCAGGTCGGCCGTATCGGGCAGGTTGACGCCCTTGCCGACGATGGTCACGCGGCCCTTGTCGAGGTTGCTGCCCTTGAGCTTGATGATGCGCAGGCCGTCGTTGCTCGCCGTGCTGTCCTTGTACTTGAAGCCCTTCGGCGAGCTCGCCGAGCCGATGGTCGACCAGCCGGCGCCGGGCGGCACGCCCATCGCCATCTGGACGCCGCGATCATCGTAGATGCACAGCTCGTAGCGGGTGTCCTGGCTCGGGTTGCCCATGTTGGGCACCAGCGCCGGGCCGCCCTTCCAGACCAGCTTGATCTGATCCTTCGGATCGTCCGCGTCCTTGATCTTCAGGATCGCCTGCGTGGCGGTCACGCAGCTGTTGGACGGCTGGCCGATGCTCTCGCAGCCGTCCTGCGGATCGCAGGAATCCTGCGTGCAGCTGTTGCCGTCCTCGCAGTCGAGCGGGCTGTCGAACACGCAGGCGCCGCTGCCGTCGCACTCGTCGATCGTGCAGACGTTGCCGTCGGCATCGCACGACGTCGTGGCGGGCGCGAACGCGTTCGCCGGGCATGCCTGACCGACGGTGCCGGTGCACTGCTCGGCGACATCGCAGACGTCGGCGGCGGCGCGGCAGGTGGTGCCGCCCGGCGTGACCACGTCCGCCGGACACGGCGCACCGGGCACCGCGGTGCAGGTCTCGCTCGGATCGCACATGTCACCCGACCCGGCGCGGCAGACCGTGCTCGGGTTGGCGACGACGTCCGACGGGCAGCCCTGGCCGGGGAAGCCGGTGCAGCGTTCGTCCGGATCGCACATGTCGCCGGAGCCCGGACGGCAGACGACATTGACCTTCGTCGGCGCATCGTCCGCCGGGCAGGTCGCGCCCGGCACGCCGGTGCAGGTCTCGCTCTGATCGCAGAAGTCGCCGACCGAGCTGGCGCGGCACACGATGCCGGCGTTGGTCGGGGCATCGTCGGCCGGGCAGCCCTGGCCCGGATTGCCGGTGCAGGTCTCGTTCTGGTCGCAGATGTCACCCGAGCCCGGCCGGCAGACGACGCCGAGGTTGAGCGTCGCGTCATCGACCGGGCACGTGCCGCTCAGGCCGGTGCAGGTCTCGCTGAGGTCGCACGGGGCGCCCGCACCGGAGCGGCAGACCTGGCCGGCGCTACGGAACGTGCAGGTCGAGGTGCAGCACGATCCCGGGGTACCGTTCGCAGCGCCCTGGTCGCACTGCTCCGGGCTGTCGACGACGCCGTCGCCGCAGTCCGAGTAGTAGAAGCCGAAGTCGAGCCGGCTGGTGCACGTCCCGCCCGGCGACGCGACCCGCGTCGGATCATACACACCCGTGCAGGCCTGGCCGGAGAAATGCGCGTCGCTCGCGGTGATGTCGACGTCGAACGTGAACGAGCTGCCGCTGGTCAGCCGGAAGACCCGCTCGATGGCGCCGTTCGCATTCGTGGCCGGGTTCCCGCCCGTGCTCACCACGGTGGCCGACCCCGATGCGAGCGCGACGCTGAGCGTCGAGTTCACCGGGTCGGTACCGTATCCCAGCGAGGGATTCGCCGACGTGATCGTCGTCTGGCTCGTGTAGGTGATGGTCGTCGGGTTCGAGCTCAAGAACTGGAAGACCTCGGCGCCCGACGGCCCGGAGCCGTCCATCGCCATGCCGATCGCGGTGCTGTTGTTCTTGATGCCGAAGTACACGTGCGTGTGCGCCGCGAGGTTGACGCCCGAACAGATGATCTGGGCGCCCGTGTTGCGCGTCGCCACCGTGCCGACAGCCACCGTGCAGGTGCCGCCGCCGGGGAGCGTGTAGGTCGGTCCTCCGGAGATCACCAGCGCCGGCGCGCTCGAGGCAGCGAGCAGTGTCACTGCCGCGCCGACCGCGACCGCCCACCGGTGGCGGCCGTGTCGTTTCGTCGTCTCCGCGCCGGTGTGCGCGGCCAGCGTTCCCCCGTCTCGCCGAATCGCTTGCATCGTGGGTCCCCCCGCTCGTCGTGCGCTGCTGTGCCTGCGTGCCTGGCTCCGGCTCACCACGAGCCGTGCGAGCCGTGGCTGCCGTGCGAGCCGTGGCTGCCGTGCGAACCGTGGCTGCCGTGCGAACCGTGACTGCCGTGGCTGCCGTGGCTGCCGTGACTGCCGTGGCTGCCGTGGCTGCCATGCGAGGCGTGCGACATGTGCTGCGCGAGCAGCAGCTTTTCGCTGTTCGGCTCGGTGCGCAGCGCCTGCGCCGCTTCGGCGGTGTCGAGGGCAGCGACCGGCTTCACCGCCTGACGCGCCTCCTCCGGGCTGAGAAAGTCCAGCGGCGACTTCCGCAGCGATGGAAGTCCGTTCTTTTTCTCACTCATGGTGTTCCCTTCCCCCCGATAGATTTCAGACCGTCGCGGGCACGGTGATGGTCGACGTCGTCACGGCGCAGGCACCAGGTTGGCGAACAGCGACAGGAACTGCCCGTTGCGCGACACCTCGGCGCCCTGCAGGGCGAAGCCGAAGAACTGCGGCAGCGGGAAGCCCGACAGCGCGCCGGCCAGCTCCGGAATGAGCGGCTGGACCAGCGACGGCAGGATCGTCTCGACCTGTACCTCGCTCGCGCCGAGCGGGTTGTCGACGATCACCACCGTGAGGTCGGAGATCTGCGGCGTGCTGAGCGTGATCGCCAGACCCGAGCCGTCGGGCAGGAAGCTGAGGCTCATGCCGAGGCGCGCGTCGAGCACGCCGCCGAGCCAGACGATCTCCGAACCGGGCTCGACGATGCTGAGCCGGACCTGGGCGATCTTCAGCTCGGTCAGCTCACCGCCCGGCCCGTTGTTGCCGGTCACGATCGGCGCCAGCGTCGGCGCGATGTCGATGCGCAGCGGCGTGTTCGCCGGCAGCTGCGCGAACTCGGGCACGATGAACGACAGCAGGCTCGAGGTGATCGGCAGCGGTGGATTGCCGCCGGCGCCGTCGAGATCGAGCTCGGTCAGCGAGGAGCGCATCAGGCCGCACTCGGTCTGGCCGCGCAGCAGCTGGTTGAAGCCCGAGGTCGAGATCGCGATGCCGAGGCCGTACGGCAGGTTGTTCACCGGCGTGTTCGCGCCGAAGGACGGGAACGCCTCGTTGCGCGAGAACGACCGGGTGAGGTTCGGGGCGCCCGGCGGCGGGATGCACTGGCCGGGGCCGTTGCCGAACGACATCTGGAAGCGCGAGTTCGAGCCGAGCGTGATGCCGGCGTTGTCCTCGTTCACCGCGAACAGCGGCGACTCGAACATGAGGCCGAGGCCCTCGCCCACCGGACCGGTGATCGAGATGCCGGCGAGCACATCCTCGATCGCATCGGCGATCGGGCTGTCCTGCGCCCCGGCACCGTCGGGATCGCTGAGGAAGCCCTGGATGCCCTCGCGCGTCTGCGCCTCGATGTCCGGCAGCAGCGATTGGATGATGTCGCCGATGATCGGCGCATCGCACAGACCCGAGGTGAACGTGTGGTTGAACCCGGCGAAGGTGACGTTGAGCGGGTTGGTGACCAGGTTGACGTCGATGTTCGACGCGTCGCCCGGATCGGGTGACAGCGCGTAGTTGCCGCTCAGGCGCAGCTGGTTGGCGGTCAGGCGCAGCGTGCAGTCGGGCACGACGCCGCTGCCGTCGATCTCGACGTCCACCCGCAGGTTGTTGATGCGGATGTCGCCGAACACCGCGTTCGGCACCGAGTCGATGCCGAGCGTGAAGCTGCTGAACGAGGGCGGCGGCGACGAGACCTTCACCGTCGCGCTGCCGATGCAGCCGATCACCTCGACGAAGCAGCCCGAGGTCATCACCGTGCCCGGCGGCAGGATGGTGGCGAGATCGAGCTGTCCGGCCGCGAGGTCGGAGACGAGCCCCTCCATGACGTCGAGGCCGCTGTCGTTCAGCCGCATCGCCACGCTCTGCGGCGAGAACGCACCGTCGAGGACCGAATCACCGCGGATGACGACGACGCGCTCGTGGATGCTGTCGCCGGTGGCGGTGTTGGTCAGCGTCACGCGGATCGGGTTGAAGATCGCCGCCGCGTTCAGCGCCACCGTGTGCGAGAAGGTGCGGTTCACCTGGTTGAGGGTGCTCGCCGGCACACCGTTGATCGTCACCGCCGCCTGCCCGGCGGGCAGGAGCGTGTAGTTGCCGGTGACCAGGATCGACGAGGCCGTGGTGAACGTGCCGTTTGCCGGCGCCGTGACGAAGAGCTCGAACTGGTTGCAGAGCTGGCCCGGGGTCGGGCACAGCCAGCCGCGCTCGACGACACAGCTCGCGCTGCAACCGTCGCGGGAGTTGGCGTTGCCGTCGTCGCACTCCTCGCCGCCTTCGAGCATGCCGTTGCCGCAGGTCGGCACGCACACGCTCGGCTGGCCGGCGCAGCTGTAGCCGGGCTCGGTCAAGCAGAGGCTGCTGCAGCCATCGCCGTTCTGGTTGTCTCCGTCGTCGCACTGCTCGAGGCCGTCGAGATTGCCGTCGCCGCAGTTGAGCGTGCAGATGCTCGGCTGGCCGGCGCAGGAGAAGTTCGTCTCGAGACGGCAGAGGGTACCCGAACAGCCGTCGTTGCTGGTCGTATTGCCGTCATCGCAGGTCTCGAGGCCGCGGATGAAGCCGTCGCCGCAGATCGCGATGCAGTTGCTCGGCGTGCCCGGGCACTGGTAGCCGGGCTCGGTCTGGCAGAGGAACGAGCAGCCGTCGCCGCTCAGCAGGTTGCCGTCATCGCACGACTCGCCGCCGCGCTTCAGGCCGTCGCCGCACTTCGGCGTGCAGACGCTCGGCTGGCCGACGCACTGCCAGCCGGTTTCGATCTGGCAGGTGCTGCTGCAGCCGTCGCCGCCGACCGCATCGTTGTCGTCGCAGGTCTCGCCGGCCTCGAACGTGCCGTTGCCGCAGACGAACGTGCAGACGCTCGGCTCGCCGGTGCAGATGTAGCCACCCTCGACCTGGCAGGTGCTCGAACAGCCGTCGCCGCTGGTCGCGTCGCCGTCGTCGCAGACCTCGCCGTTCTCGGTCTGCAGGTCGCCATTGCCGCACGACGGCACGCAGACGCTCGGCTCGCCGGTGCAGGAATACCCGTCCTCGACCTCGCAGGTGCTCGAGCAGCCGTCGCCGCTCTGCGCGTCGGCATCGTCGCACAGCTCGCCGGAGTCGAGCTCGCCGTTGCCGCACAGCGGCGTGCAGACGCTCGGCGAGCCGCTGCAGGTCCAGCCGCCCTCGACCACGCAGGAGGCCGAGCAGCCGTCGCCGCCGTCGCTGTCGCCGTCGTCGCAGAGCTCACCGGTCTGCACGATGCCGTCGGCGCACAGCTTGCCGCACGAGCCGTTGTTCGTGTCGCCGTCGTCGAGCAGGTCGCAGTCGCGCGACAGGCCGTCGACGTCGTTGATGAGCAGGCAGAGCTGGCAGGCCGCCTCGCTGCGCAGGCAGGCGGCGGCAGTCGTCGGATCGGTCGTGTCGCAGGGGGAGAACGCGGCCTGGAGATCGGTTTCGCCGCAGCGCTTGACGAGCTCACTGCCGAGCTTCAGGCGGCAGTCGCGATCGATCACGCCCTTCGGATCGGGCTGCGGATCACCGCCGGTGCCGAGGCAGGCGGCGGTGAGCGCCGCGGCGTCCGTCGCGCCGGCGCGCAGCGCCGACTTCTGGCACTTGAGGAACTCGCGCAGGCGCCGGTCGGCGCACTTGAACTGTGCGGCCGCGATGCGCGCCTGGCAGAGCGCGTCGCCGGGCGCGGCGATCAGGCTGTTGTCGAGATTCGCACCGAGCGTGCCGTGCACGAGATCGATCTGCGAGAGCACGGTGCGGATGTGCGCGGGCTCGACTGGCGTGACGCCGAACGCGGGGGAGACGTCGGCGCACTTGTCGGCGGTCTTGGCGGCCGCCTTCGCGATCGCCTTGGCGAGCTTGTTGCGCGGATCGGCCTGCAGGCAGCTTTCCGGCGTCGCCGTCGACAGGCGGCCGGCGGCGAAGTCGGAGAGGCACTTGCGGATGATCTGGCTCTGCACCTTCGCGATTTGCCGGATGCTCTTGTTGAAGGTCGTGATGCAGAGCTGCTCGTTCTTCGGCAGCTGCGCGCTCGCAGGCGCGGCCGCGAGACAACAGATCAGACCAGCCAGCACGCGAATGGCAAAAGCACGCACGTTCGGATTCCTCGCCATGAGTGTCCCCCGGTGGTCCGTCTACCAACCTCGCGAGGGGAAAGTCCATGCAAAATGTTCCCCCGGGAAGTGCAAAATGCCGCGTCGCGACTTTTCGGTAAAGGAAAAACCGCGGACCGGGCCGTTCGCAACGCTCCCCGCCGAGTGGAAAGGCACCGGACGGTGGCGCGGCGCAATGCGTGCGACGGGCGCAGCCGACTCGAGGAACATGCCGCGTGATCCGCTCACATCGGGCGCGAGGGAATGTCGCCCGGTGTCGGATTCTCGTGCGGCAACCGCCGCTCAGCGCGTGACGCGACAGCGCGCCACCACGCAATCGTCGCGCGCCACCGGCGCGGTGCCGGCGCGCACCTCCCACGTGCGGGTGATGAGCTCGACCGGCTCGCCACCGGTGCCGCGGCGCGCCTCGATGTAGCGCACGAAGTCCTCATGCAGGTACGGGATACCGCGCGTGTGCGTGCAGCGCGCCGCGGCACCGGTGAGCGGGCCGTCGCAGTCGAACGTGCGGAAGCTGGTGATGCGGTGCACCGCGCCGCGGCCGTCGCGCACCATGAGCAGGCTCGCGTCGTGATCCGGCAGGCCGGCGTACATCGAGAAGGTGTCGAGCGGGTAGACGAGCGAGCGGATCTGCTCGCCGAGGCGCATGTCGAAGCGCGCCGTCCACGCGAGCGCCACGTAGACGAGGACGCAGAGGAACCCGAAGCGCACCGGCGCCGTGCGCCAGGGCCGTGCATTGTTCGCGGTCACCGGTCCGACTCCTGCGCGGCGCGCGCCGCCGCGTGCCACTGCGTCACCGCCGCGCACACGTCGTCGCCGCCCGCTTCGCGCACGCGCGCCTGCACGGCGCGCCCGGCCACCTCGAACGCCGCGACCGGCAGCGCGCTCGAATAGAAGATGTGCGCCGCGTCGAGATCGAACGGGCTGACGTGCGGGGACGGCGCGCAGGTGACCTCGAACCCGACCGCCCCGGCGGGTCCGGAGAGCGCGACGATGAAGCCCGCACCGCGCACGCGCAGCGCGGCGACGGTCCAGTCGTCGCTCACCTGGTCGCCGAGCGCGAACGGGCCGAGGCGGGCGAGCGCCGGCGTCGGCCGCACCGACACCGGCGTCGGCGGCTGCCGGGCGGCGGCGTGCGCAGCCTGCCGCTGCGCGTAGCGGCGACCCTGATGCACGATGCCGGCGGCCGCCCAGAGCGCCAGCGCGACCACCGCCAGCGCGACCACCACCGGGCGGCGCCGCCCCGCACGCGCGGCGGCCGGCAGCGGCGGAGCGGGCGGATCGGCGGAGAGGCCGAACGCGACCAGGAAGAGCATCGGCTCCCAGTAGAGGATGTGGGTGAGGAGATAGATGTTGAGGTGCATGGCCAGCAGGCCGCCGGCGACCACCCGCCGCGGCCAGCGGCCGAGCAGCATCAGCGGCCCGGCGAGCTCGAAGAGGACGGTGGCGATCGAGAACAGGCTGACCAGCGGCGGCGTGCGCAGGACGAGATCGCGGTAGCCGCCCATCGCGCTCTCGACCGCGAGACCGTCCTGGGCGACGATGATCGCCTGGATCGTCACGCCGCTCAGCCACTCGCCGCCGCCGAAGACGAGCTTGCTCAGGCCGGCGTTGAAGTAGGCGGCGCCGATCAGCGCGAGGCTGCCGGCACGCGCGAACGACTCGTCCCCGGGGGCGCCGCGCCGGCGGCTGACCGCGAGCCCGAGCACCCAGCCGGCGAGGCCGAGGCCGCTGTAGTAGAGATGCCGCCACGGCGAGCCGTAGGCGTGCGCGTGCGCCGTGCTGAGCGCCGCAAGCGCGAGCAGCGCGACGAGCCCGGCGAGCGGGCGATCGGCGCGCGCCGCGAAGCGCAGCGCACCGATGATGCCGAGCGCGGCGAGCAGCGCGCTCACCACCGGCCGCGACACCAGCGCGGTGAACGGATCGAGCGCCGTGCCGGCGGCGAGCGCCGCGGCGCGGGCGTCGGCGAGCACGAACACGAACGACGCGAGGTCGATCGCCGCCACCACGCCGAGGAGCAGCCGCAGGGCCGGCCACTGCCGCACCGGGGATGCTGCCGGGGCCGCCGCCGCGACCGCCGCTTCACTGCGCATGTGCTCCGTCGCTACCAGCCACCGCGCGGCTCGGGCAACCGCGTCGGCGCCGCCGCGCCGGCGGGACCGGCCGCCGGCGCGCGGCGGCAGCCCGCCGTGCGCAAAACACTGGCAAAGCGGGGCGCGTTGCGCCAAGACTCGACCGCATGTCGCGGGGGGGCACACGACCGGCAGCGGCGGTCGACACACCGCGTGTCGAGGGCGCGCCGCCGTTCAGCGTCGTGCTGCCGGCGCTCGACGAGGAGCACGGCCTGGTGACGACGCTCGCCGCGGTGCGCGCCGCGCTCGCCGACTGCCCGCAGCCGTACGAGCTCATCGTCGTCGACGACGGCTCGACCGACGGCACGGCGCGCGTCCTCGCCGCCTGTCGCGACGTCACCGTCGTGCGCCACGAGCGCACGCGCGGCTACGGCGCGGCGCTGAAGAGCGGCATCCGCGCGGCGCGCCATCCGCTGGTCGTCGTCATGGACGCCGACGGCACCTACGCGGCTGCCGCCATCCCGGCGCTCATCGCGCGCTGCGCCACCGCGGACATGGTCGTCGGCGCGCGCATCGGCGCGAACGTGCAGGCGACGCCGCTGCGCAGCGCGGTGAAGTGGTGCTTCCGGCAGTTCGCGCAGTGGATCACGCAGACGCACATCCCGGATCTGAACAGCGGCCTGCGCGTCTTTCAGCGCGGCGTCGCCGAGCGTTGCATGGACCTGCTGCCCGACGGCTTCAGCTTCACGACGACGATCACCGTCGCCTCGCTCGTCGACCGCCGGGTCGTGCACTTCGATCCCGTCGACTACCTGCCGCGCATCGGCCGCAGCAAGGTGCGCCCGCTGCGCGACACATGGCGCATCGGGCGGCAGCTGTTGCGCCTCGGCCTGCGGCTCGCGCCGCAGCGCACCTCGGTGGCGCTCGCCGCGCCGCTGGTGCTGATCAGCGCCGGCTCGTGGGCGGCGGACCTCGTCCGCCTCGGCACGGTGGCGCCCGACACGCTCGGCTGGCTGGCGGGCGGCGTCGCCGTGCTCGGCATCGGCGCGCGCGCCGAGCGGCGGCTGCGGCGCGACCGTCGCGCGCCGGTTACGGCGCGTCCGTAAGCGCGCGCCCCTCGTCGCCCGCCGCGGGCGGCGCCGTCGTCCACGAGCGCAGCAGCGCGGCCTGCGCGCCGTCGCGATCGGTGGCGAGCTGCTCGACGACCCACGACGAGAGCGTGAGATGCGTGCGGCACTCGAGACAGTGCGGCCGCTGGCCGAACAGGTCGCCCTGGGCGCGGAACGTGCGCAGCGGGCTGAAGCCGCAGAACGGCTTGTTCCAGCAGTCGGCGCACTCCGGCTGGGCGTCGAGCAGGGACGCGGCCGCAATGGCACGCACCGTCGGATGGCGCACGACGTCGGCGACCGCGAAGCGGCCGGCGGTGCCGAGCTCGAACAGCGGCTCGCCCTGCTCGTCGAGCCGGCGGGCCTCGTCGGACGGATACACGCGGCCGTCGATGCCGTAGGCGAGCTGGGCGGTGCCGGCCCCATCGGGCGACTGCACGTCGATGACGCCCGGATCCTCGGCGCCGAGAATCTTCGTCGCGACCACCGCCGCGCGCCGCTCGCGGATCGCCACCCCGCGGTGCGTCAGCTCGGCGCAGTAGGCGAGCACCTGGCGATACGCCTCGAGGTAGGCGTCGCGCTTGTAGCCGACCGCCGCCCACACCTCGGGGCGCACCGTGGCCGGCTCGAGCGGCTGGAAGTGCAGCGTCGAAAGCCCGCGGGCGACGTACTCGTCGACCACGGCGCGCCACGCCTCGAGCGTGCGCCGGGTCACGGTGAGTCGCGCGCCGATGGTGCACCGCGGGTCGCGGCCGAGCTCACCGGCGCGGCGCGCGAAATACGCGAGCCAGCCGCAGACCGTCGCGTGATCCGGTCCCGGCAGATGCTGCCGGTTCCAGTCGTGCACGTCGGCCGGACCGTCGAGCCGCGTGACCACCTGCACGTCGTTGGCGAGCAGCCACTCGGCGCGCTCGTCGGTCATCGCCGCGCAGCTGGTGAACACCGTGAACGTCAGGACCTTGCCGGTTGCGCGCTTGTTGCGCGTGTGCGCGACGTCGACGAGATGGCAGAGCGTGTCGAAGTTCAGCAGCGGCTCGCCGCCGTCGCCCTGCAGGTCGAACCGCAGCGCCGGCGAGGTGCTCTGCAGCGCACAGTCGACGATCGCCTCGGCGGTCTCGCGCGAGCAGTCGAGCGCCGCCGCGTCGCCGGCCGCGCCGTTGCCGCCCGCCGGACGGCGGCGCGTCAATGTGACGACGTGCAGGAACGCCGTGCGCCGCAGATGCCGGCTGCGCTGCGCGAGGCGCGACGCGAGGGCGTCGAGATCGAGCCCGTCGCGCAGCACGCCCTTCGCCTGCAGCTCGGCAAAGCGCGCATGCCCGGCGTCGATGCGGCCGGCGAGCAGATCGGCGAGCTCGGCCTCGCTCAGCAGCGCCCAGTCGCCGGCATCGGTCGTGACGATGATCTGGCCCGCGACCCGGCCCCAGCGGAAAAAGCCCAGTCCCTCCTCGGCGAGCACAGGCGCCGGGAGCGTCAGCGTACGGCGCTCCATCACGCCTCCGTGTCGAGCGCCGTCTGGCGATGGCGCGTGATCGTCTCGTACAGCACGTGATTACAGAAGGCATGCACGAGCGTGTGCTCGTCGACGCCGACCGGATCGGCGAGCGTGACGTGGATCGCGTCGTCCGCGGGCCGCACGTCGATGCGCGCGTGGTCGGCGTACGCCGCCGCCGCCGCGGTGACGGCCTCGGGCAGGTAGAGCGAGCGGTCGAAGCGGATCGGATCAGCCATTGCCCGGATCCGGATCCTTCTTCGCCTCCCCTGCCGCCGGTGCGCCGGCGCCGTGCTTTTCCTCCCACGGCACCATGATCTCGAGCGGGTCCTCGAGGAGGTCCTCCGACTCGAGCTCGGCGAGCAGCTCGTCGACCGTCGGCGCGGACGCCGCGGCCCGCAGCGCGGCGGCGGTGTAGTACTCGCGGATGCGCGCGGTCGACTGCGACAGCCGCAGGCGCAGCGCCTGCGAGAGCAATTCGTTGCCGAACTCGCCGGCGAGCGCATCGAGCTCGGCGGCGGCCGCCGGCTCCCGCGTCGTCAGGCGCACGGTGACGGTGCCTCCCGGTGCGCGCGACAGGAAGACGTAGCACCGCTCGATGAACAGGTACGCCGCGCCGTAGATCGCTTCGAGCGGGTAGAGTTGCTCGTCGACGTCGACGGCAACGTGATCCGGACCCAGGGTGTAGCCGAGGCGCGACTCGCGCGCCCCTGTTGCCTCGCTCACGCGCTTACCTCAACCAGTGCCCGGCATCGCCGAAGCGACGCACCCGCTCGTCGTGCGGCAGCAGCGCCGTCAGCACGGCGTCCTCGCGCGCCGCATTCGCCGCCAGCACGCGCGCCAGCGCAGCGACCGCCTGCGCGAACCCTTCGTCGGTCGGCAGATCGCCGGCGCCGCCGTTCATCACCACGAGGTCGAAGTGGTCGGTGTAGACGAGACCGCGTGGCTGCCCGTCGTTACGGCAGATGTGCACGCGCTGCTCGCGGCCGCGCGCGTTGCGCAGCGTCAGGATGCAGGAGCCGTGCACCGCGCCACTCAACGCGGCGACCTGCCAGCCGTGCGCGACCTCGGCGCCGGGCGTCAGCGGCTGCAGCAGCTCCCACGGCGCGGGCGCGCTCGCGGTCGCCTGCAGCGACGGGTCGGCCGGCGGCTGCGGCCCATCGAGCGCCGCGGCATCGGCAGGCGGCGCGCCCACGGCCGTGGCGGTCCGAACGCCAGCCTGTGCGGCACCGGCGGCCCAGAGAACGGCAGTTCCGGCAGCGAGCTTCCCGACCAGATCACGTCGCGTCAGCATGCACTCCTCCCCCTTTCGAGCACCCGAGGTACCATAGCGTTCCGCCGGGACGCAACGCGTATTTGGCGCGCTGCCCGCCGACGAGCGGCTCATTCGAAGTCCTCGAAGCCCGGCGGCTGGCAGCGACGGATGGGCCGCGGGTTGGCGGGATCGACGACCTGGATGTTCGCCATCATGCCCTGGTCGGCGTGCTGCACGATGTGACAGTGGTAGACGAACTCGCCGACGATCAGCGGGTCATCGAACGGGATGATCGCGGTGACGGTGCTCGGACCGTCGGCGCCGGCGGGCGGCAGGTTGACGGTGTCCTGGTAGCCGACGAACGGCTGCGCCTCGCCGTTGATTGCCGTCACCTGGAAGTCGAGCTGGTGGATGTGGAAGACGTGCGCTTCGTCCGAGGCATTGGCGATCGTCCACTCCTCGACGCTGCCGAGCTCGACGACGGTGTCGACGCAGTGGTGGTCGTACATCCTGCCGTTGATCGTGAAGCCGTTGCCGTCGGGCGCATCGTCGAACACCACCGAGCGACGGCGATCGATCGGGTGGGTGCGCAGATCGGGCACCACCGGAAAGGCGGAGGGCAGCGCCATCGACGGCACGCGCGGGCCGCGGCTCGCCACGGTGGCGAGCACCTGCGCGGGATAGTGGTCGCCGCCCGGGCCGGTGTCGAAGCGCTCGGCGCGCAGCGCGCGCACGCCGGCCGGCGGACCGTAGACGAGCACCTCGAGGCGCTTGCCGGGCGGCAGCAGCAGCGTGTCGGTCGCCAGCGCCTGGTTCTGCAGGTTGCCGTCCTGGGCGATGACGTAGAACCGCACGCCGTCGAGCCGCAGCTGGTAGTAGATGTTCGCGCCGATGTTGCCGATGCGCCAGAACTCGAGCTGGTTGGGCTGCATCGTCAGACGCGGCTGCCACAGCCCGTTGACGGTCCGCGTCGTCGGACCGGTCGGATCGGGATCGGCGGCCGGGGCACCGCGCTCGATCTTCAGATCCTTGAGCAGCAGGATGCGTTCGGGAATGCCGGCGAGCTCGGGGAACGGCGCCAGGATGTCGCCGACGATCAGGCCGCCCGACAGACCGCCGGCGATCTGGTGATTGACGATCGGGTGGAAGTGCGGGTGGTACCAGAAGAGCCCCTGCGGGTGATCGAGCGGGATTGGAATCTCGTAGTCGAAGTGCGTTGCCGGCGGGATGTCGATGAAGACGTTGTCGCCATTGCCGAGCGGCGAGACCGCCAGGCCGTGGTAGTGCACGTTGGTGCTCAGCGGGCCGCCGTTCGCGAGGCGCAGGCGGATGACGTCACCCGGCTGCACGCGCAGCACGGGCGGCATGTAGAGGCCGTTGTAGAGCGCCTCGAATGCGACCGGGCGGCCGGCGATGCGCAGCGTCGCCGGCTCCACCGTCAACGTCGCCTCGAGCACGCCGTCGCGGCTGCTGATCTCGGGCGGATTCGCGAACGGTACCGCGGTGTCTCCGCCGCCCGAGCCGCCGCACCCGGCGAGAATCGCCAGCAGCAGCCCCGTCACGCCCCTGATCCGCATGCACGCCCCTCCTCGCGGCACCGTGTACGCGAATCGCGGCGGGCTGTCGAAACGGGCGCGCTGCCCGATGGGACCGATTCGTCGGCCACAGCGGGCGCAGAGGACACCGCGGCGCGTCGGCGCTGGCGCTGAACGCCAGACCGCCGGACGCGATGTCCTCCGTGCCGCCGTGGCCGGAACCGTCTACTGCCGCGCCTTGAACACCTGGGGCGAGTTCTTGGATGCCGCCGAGTAGGTGCTCTCCCAGCAGATGCCGGTCTGGAAGTTGGTGAACTGCGCGCGCACCGGCAGCGGCAGCGCGAAGCTCATCAGCGGATCGGCGAGGTTCACGCCGCGGCCGCGCAGGACGATCTTCGCCTTGTTCGTCGCCGACGCCTTGAGCGTGATCTTCTGCGCGCCGTCCTCGATCGCCGGCTTGTCCGTGTAGGAATACCCCTTGCTGGCGCCGATCATCTTCCAGTTGCCGCCCGCCGGCACGCCCATCTCCATGATCAGCGCGCCGGCGCTGCCGGCGTACAGGCAGAGCGCGTAATCCGCCGCGGTGCGCGGATCGCTGAAGTCGGCGAACGAGCTCGCGTCGGCCTTGATCAGCTTCCACACCAGGCGGTCGGCGACGTCGTTCTCCTTGTTCTTGATCGTCAGCACCGAGCCGACCGCGCCGCGGCAGCCGCTCTGCGGCGTCAGCGGACAGAGGTCGTTCTGGCACGAGTTGGTGAGCTCGTCGCACAGCACGCAGGGATCGGCGCTGTCGGTGCACACGCCGGCCTGACAGGTCTCGGCGCCGTTGCAGAACAGGGTGTCCTCGCACGGCGTGCCGTCCGGCTCCTTGCTGTCGGCCGGACAGTCGTCGTTGACGCCGTCACAGACGTCGGCGACGTCGCAGACGCCGCCGGCCGCCCGGCAGACGGCGGTGCTCTTCACATCCGACGGACAGTCGTCGCCAACGCCGTCGCACACCTCGGCCACATCGCAGACGCCGGCGGCGGCGCGGCACTCCGCCGTGCTCTTCGCGTCCGCCGGACAATCGACGTCGCTGCCGGTACACAGCTCGGCGGCGTCGCAGGCGCCGGCCGCGGCGCGGCAGGTCACCGTGTCGGGCTCGAGCGCGTCGGCCGGGCACGCCGCGCCCGTGCCGGTGCACGTCTCGCTGACGTCGCACGCTCCCGCCGCGGCGCGGCAGGTGACGGTGCCGTCGGCGAACCCATCCGGCGGGCATGCGGCCGCAACGCCGTCGCAGCTCTCGGCGACGTCGCAGACGTCGGCCACCGCGCGGCACTCCGTGCCCGCCGACACCACCGTGTCGGCCGGGCAGTCGTCGGTCACGCCATCGCAGCTCTCCGCGATGTCGCAGCTGCCCGCCGCCGGGCGGCATTCGGCGCTGCTCTTCGCATCCGCCGGACAGGCGATGCCGCTGCCCGTGCACAGCTCGGCGGCGTCGCAGACACCAGCCGCCGCACGGCAGGTCACCGTGTCCGGCTGGAACGCATCCGCCGGGCAAGCCGCGGCGCTGCCGGTGCAGGACTCGGCGACGTCGCAGACGTCGGCCGCGCCGCGGCACTCCACGGCGGCGGACTGGAACGCATCCGCCGGACAGTCGTCGCCGGCGCCGTCGCACACCTCGGCGAGGTCACACACGCCCGCGGCGGCGCGGCACTCGGCGGTGCTCTTCGCATCGGCCGGGCAGTCGGCGCCCGTCCCGGTGCACTGCTCGACCGTGTCGCAGACGCCGGCGGCGGCACGACAGGTCGTGCTCGCCGGCTCGAAGGCGTCGGCCGGACAATCGGCGGCGCTGCCGGTGCACTGCTCGGCGACGTCGCAGAAGCCCGCCGCCGCACGGCAGGTGGTGGTCGCCGGCTCGAACCCATCGGCCGGGCAGTCGACCGAGCTGCCGTCGCACGTCTCGACGACGTCGCAGCTGCCCGCACTGCCGCGGCAGACGGTGGTGTCGGGCGCCACGGCATCGGCCGGGCAGTCATCGGCGATGCCGTCGCACGTGTCGGCGACATCGCAGATCCCGGCCGCGGCGCGGCAGATCGCGGTGCTCTTCGCGTCCGCCGGGCAGGTGGCCGTGCTGCCGGTGCACTGCTCGACGAGATCGCAGATGCCCGCCGCCGCGCGGCAGGTGGTGGTGTCCGGCGCGAACGCATCGGACGGGCACGCCGCCCCGGTGCCGGTGCACTGTTCGGCGAGATCGCACTCACCGGCCGCGGCGCGGCAGGTGACGCTGGCGTCGACGAACGCGTCGCCCGGACAATCCGCCGCGCTGCCCGTGCAGGCCTCGGCGAGGTCGCAGATGCCGGCGGCCGGCCGGCACTCCGTCCCGCCGGCAACGAAGGCATCGGCCGGGCACGCGGCGCTCGCGCCGGTGCAGGCTTCGGCCAGGTCGCAGACGCCGGCGGCGCCGCGACAGGTCACCGTATCCGGCTGGAACGCGTCGGCCGGGCACGCCGCGCCCGTGCCGGTACAGGTCTCGGCGACATCGCAGATGCCGGCGGCGCCGCGGCATTCCGTGCTCGCCGGCTCGAACGCATCGCCGGGGCAGGTCGCCGAGCTGCCGGTGCAGGTTTCCGCGACGTCGCAGATGCCGGCCGCGGCGCGGCAGGTGACCGTGCCCGGCTCGAACGCATCGGCCGGACACGCCGCCGAGCTGCCGGTGCAGGTCTCCGCGACGTCGCACTCACCGGCGGCGCCGCGGCAGGTGACCGACGATGGCTGGAACGCATCCGTCGGGCAGGTGTTGCCGACGCCGTCGCACAGCTCCGCGACGTCGCACACGCCGGCGGCGCCGCGGCATTGCGCGGTGCTCTTCGCGTCCGCCGGGCAGTCGTTGCCCACGCCGTCGCAGGCTTCGACGAGATCGCACTCGCCGCCCGCAGCGCGGCACACCGCGGTGCTCTTCGCATCCGCGGGGCAGGTATTGCTGGCGCCGTCGCACACCTCGGCGACGTCGCAGACGCCACCCGCGGCGCGACACTCGGCCGTGCTCTTCGCGTCGGCCGGGCAGGTGTTGCTGACGCCGTCGCACACTTCGGCGAGATCGCAGGCGCCGGCCGCGCCACGGCATTCCGCCGTGCTCTTCGCATCGGCCGGACAGGCCGGGCTCGACCCGGTGCACGTCTCGGCGAGGTCGCAGGCGCCGGCGGCGCCGCGACAGGTGACGGTATCCGGCTGCAGCACATCCGCCGGACAGTCCGCCGAGCTGCCGGTGCACTGCTCGGCGATGTCGCACGCGCCGGCCGTCGCGCGGCAGGTCACCGTGTTCGGTGCGAACGCATCGGCCGGACAGGCGTTGTTCACGCCATCACAGGTTTCCGCCACATCGCACGCGCCGGCCGAGGCGCGGCATTCGGCGGTGCTCTTCGCATCGGCCGGACAGTCGTTGCCCGACCCGTCGCACTGCTCGGCGAGATCGCAGATGCCGCCCGAGGCGCGACACTCGGCGGTGCTCTTCGCATCCGCCGGGCAGGTCGGCGACGATCCCGTGCAGGTCTCGGCGACGTCACAGACGCCGGCCGCACCACGGCAGGTGACACTGCTCGAGGCAAAGGCGTCGCCGGGGCAGATATTGCTGACCCCGTCGCAGACCTCCGCCACGTCGCACGCACCGGCCGCCGCGCGACACTCGGCGGTGCTCTTCACATCCGCCGGGCAGGTATTGCTGACGCCGTCGCAGACTTCCGCGACGTCGCAGACACCGCCCGCCGCCCGGCACTCGGCGGTACTCTTCACATCCGCCGGACAGGCATTGCCGACGCCGTCGCAGACCTCCGCGACGTCGCAGGCCCCCGCCGAGGCGCGGCACTCCGCCGTGCTCTTCACGTCGGCCGGACAGTCGTTGCCGGAGCCATCACACTGCTCCGCGAGATCGCAGGCGCCGCCCGAGGCGCGGCACTCGGCCGTGCTCTTCGCATCCGCGGGACAGGTCGCCGACGTGCCCGTGCACGTCTCGGCGAGGTCGCAGACACCGGCCGCGCCGCGGCAGGTGACCGAGCCCGGCTGGAACGCATCGGCCGGGCAGTCGTCGTTCGTGCCGTCGCACACCTCGACGACGTCGCAGACGCCGGCGGCGGAACGGCACACGGCGGTGCTCTTCGCATCCGCCGGGCAGTCGTTGCCCATGCCGTCGCACACCTCGGCCAGGTCGCAGATGCCGTTCGAGGCGCGGCACTGCGCGGTGCTCTTCGCATCCGCCGGACAGGCGTTGTTCACGCCATCGCACACCTCGGCGACGTCGCAGACGCCGCCGGAGCCGCGGCACTCGGCGGTGCTCTTCGCGTCCGCCGGGCAGTCGTTGTTCACGCCGTCGCACTGCTCGGCGAGGTCGCAGACGCCGCCCGAGGCGCGGCACTCGGCGGTACTCTTGGCATCCGCCGGACACAGCGGCGACGAGCCGGTACAGGTCTCGGCGACGTCACAGATGCCCGCCGCGCCGCGACACGTGAAGGAGCTCGGCCGCAGGGTGTCGGTCGGACACGCGTTGCTCACCCCGTCACAGACCTCGGCGACGTCGCAGGCACCGGCCGACGCGCGGCACTCGGCGGTGCTCTTCACGTCCGCCGGGCAGTCGTTGCCGACGCCGTCGCACTGCTCGGCAACGTCGCAGACACCACCCGAGGCACGACATTCGGCGGTGCTCTTCGCGTCCGCCGGACAGTCGTTGTTCACGCCGTCGCACTGCTCGGCGACGTCGCAGACGCCGCCCGACGCGCGGCACTCGGCGGTGCTCTTCACATCCGCCGGGCAGTCATTGCCGACGCCGTCGCATTGTTCGGCGACGTCGCAGGCACCGGCCGACGCGCGGCACTGGGTCGTGCTCTTCACATCCGCCGGACAGTCGTTGTTGATGCCGTCGCACTGCTCGGCGACGTCGCAGACGCCACCCGAGCCACGACATTCGGCGGTGCTCTTCGCGTCCGCCGGGCAGTCGTTGCCGCTGCCGTCGCACTGCTCGGCGACGTCGCAGACGCCGCCCGAGGCGCGGCACTCGGCGGTGCTCTTGGCATCCGACGGGCACGCGTTGTTCACGCCGTCGCAGAACTCGGCGACGTCGCAGACGCCGCCCGACGCGCGGCACTGCGCCGTGCTCTTCGCATCCGACGGGCACGCGTTGTTCACGCCGTCGCAGAACTCGGCGACGTCGCAGACGCCGCCCGACGCGCGGCACTGCGCCGTGCTCTTCGCGTCCGCCGGACAGTTGTTGCTCGAGCCGTTGCAGGTCTCGGCCAGGTCGCACGTGCCGCCCGAGGCGCGGCAGGTATTGCCGGACAGCTTGCCATCGGCCGGGCAGGACGCGCTCGAGCCGGTGCAGGTCTCGGCCGCGTCACAGACGCCCGCCGCAGCGCGGCACACCGTGGCGCTGTTCGCGAAGGTACACGCGGACGTGCAGCACGGACCGCTTTCGCACTGCTCGGGGCTGTCGACCACGCCGTCGCCACACCGCGACCAGTAGAACTGCAGGTCGACGCTGCCGCGGCAGTTGCCGCCGGGCGAGGCAACACGCGTGTTGTTGTAGAGCCCCGAGCAGGACTGCTGGAGCCCGAAGTGCGGATCGCTCGAGCGCAGCGAGACGTTGAACACGAAGGTGGTTCCGCTGTTGAGCTTGAACAGCCGCTCGATGGCGCCGTTGCCGTTGCTCGCCGGCGTGCCACCCGTCGACACGATGCTCGCCGAGCCGCTCGTCAGCGTGATCGTCAGCGTGTTGTTCACCGTGTCGGTGCCGTAGCCGAGCGACGGATTCGCCGACGTGATCGACGTCGTGCTCGTGTACGTGATCGTGTTCCCCGCCCCGCTCGAGAACGAGAAGATCTCGCTGCCCGAGATCGAGGTGTTGTCCATCGACAGGCCGTTCACGTTGCTGGCGTTCCGGATGCCGAAATAGACGTTGGTGTTGGCGCCCAGGTTGACGCCGGTGCAGGTGACCGTGGCACCGGACCCCTGGCTGGGGACGCCGCTGACCGTACAGCTGCCGCCGCCGTTCAGCGTGTACCCCGAGCCGCTGATCACCAGCGCCGAGGCCGCGGAGGTGCCGCTGGCGACGAGCAGCGCGACGAGCGCCGCGATCCGCCCGATTGCGCCGCTCACTGATCCCGTTCCCGTACGCGCGTGGCGCTGCCTCGATGCCGTCATCCCCGGTTCCTCCACGTGTCCCGGCCACGGCGCACACAGCACCGCGCACACTGCTCGATGGATTGCTGCAGACAAAGGGAAAACTCTGAACGGACGAGAGTTTGTCCGCCCCCCAGAGCAGGCCTACCACGAGCGCAGCATTTGAAGTCAAGAAAACTTTTACCTTGGCATGGCGTCCACCCTGGACAGGCGCAGGGATTTTGCCCAACGATTGCGAAGTTGAACCGCCCAAGGGCGTCAAAGGCGCCAGGCCCGGAACGGATGCCGGTATCGCCTCCGCGTCCGGGCGGTTTGGGAGGCCCTCCTCTGGCGGTGTGAGTTTCTCGAGGCGGGCTGCAGCGCGAGCGCGGCCCGGCCGGAGATGCTCAGGGCGCGGCGGTGGCGACGAAGCGGTGAACGCGTCGCACCCGGTGATTCGAGGTGTCCGCGATCCACAGCGACCCGTCGCCATCGAGGAGCAGCGCCGAGGGACGGCGCAGCGAGGCGCTCACGGCCGGGCCGCCGTCGCCCGCAAAACGCGGCTCGCCATCGCCGATGACGGTGGTGATCGTGCCGGCGGAGTCGATGCGGCGGATTACGTTGTTCCCGGTGTCGGCGAGGTAGAGATCGCCGGACGGCGCAAACACCAGGTCGTACGGCGTATCGAGCTGTGCCGCGGCGGCCGGGCCGCCGTCGCCGGCGTAGCCGCGCGTGCCGGTGCCGGCGACGGTATCGATCGTGCCGTCGCTGCGCAGGCGGCGGACGACGTGGTTGCGGGTCTCACAGAAATAGAGGTGACCGTCGGGACCGAGCTGCAGGCGCGACGGGCCGGCGAGACGCGCCGCGGTCGCGGGACCGCCGTCGCCCGCATAGCCGCGCTCGCCGGTGCCGGCGACGGTGTGGATGATGCCGGCCGCGTCGACGTAGCGGACGACGTGGGCGTCGACGTCGGCGATGTAAAAGCCGCCCCGGGCGTCGGGCAGCACGCCAAACGGCGTGCTCAGCGTCGCCGCCAGCGCCGGCCCGCCGTCGCCGGCGTAGCCGTACTCCGGTGTGCCGGCGACCGTGTAGACGCGGTCGTCGGTGCCGACGCGGAACACCACCGGCACGTGGTCGCCGGCCACGAACAAGTTGCCCGCCGGGTCGTACTCGATGTTGCTCGCGTGATGCAGCGGCGAGTCGACGGCCAGCGCACCCTCGATCGGGAAGTCCTCGATGTCGGTGCCCATGATCGTGCCGATCGTCCCGTCGTCGTTCAGCCGCCGCAGGCGCAGGTTGTTCCAGTCCATGATCAGGAGCCGCCCGGCCCGGTCGAACAGCACGTCGATCGGGAAATAGAAGGAGGTCTCGAGCGCCGGCCGCCCGTCGCCGTCGAACTGCGCGTTGCCGGTGCCGGCGACGGTGCAGATCGTGCCCGGCACGCCACAGTCGGGCGCGGCGGTTGCGGTGGCCGTCGGCGGGCTCGTCGGCGACGGCACCACCGTGGCGGTCGACGTCGGCGACGGCTGCGCGGTGGCGGTGCGCGTCGGCGATGGCACCGCGCTCGGCGTCGCGGTGCGGGTGGCGGTGACCGTGCGTAGCGCGGTTGGTGTCGGCGTCGCAGCGGTGCGCCGCTCGTCGTCGCCGCAACCGGCCAGCAGGCCCAGGGCGACGCTGCAGACGAACGCCGCCCCGCGGGGCCAACGGCGAACCGCCGCCGAACCGCCCGGCGCGCGCCCGGGGCTGTCCGCCCGACGGTGCGTGCTCACGGACACGGGCCCTCCGCGCCGATGAGGGTGACGGGCTGCCACGGCGGCAGCGTCGCGAGCGCGACGCCGTCGCTGCGCGCCCGACGGCTGAGGAAGGCGAACGACGCGCCGACGTCGTCGACGAGCGCCGGCATCGGCTCGATGTGCCCGGCAAGCGGGCGCGTGAAGTCGTCGTAGTGGATCGGCACCACACAGCGCGGCCGCACGGCGGCGACGACCTCGCGCCAGTAGTCGCTCATGTAGGCCTCGCCGTACGGTCCCATGCCGCCGATGCCGAGCAGCACGACGTCGGCGGACTGCCCGGCGAGCGCCTCGGGCACCCATCCGGCGCTGCCCTGCACGAGGACGCGGCCGAGCGGATGCGTGATCAGCACCGAGAAGCTGCCGCCCTCGCGATAGTCGGTGGCGCGGGCCGGCGGCACGAGCGGCGCCGCGATCTCGCCCATCGCCATGCCGTGCGGCAGGTGACGCGACGGGATGAGCGTGACCATGAAGCGGCCGAACTGCAGCGGCTCGTGCGGGGTGACGACGCGGATGCGGTCCTCGGGCAGCGCCCAGCCGCGTGCGACGTTCGCGGTCGACGGCGAGCCGACGAGCAGCGCACCGGTGCGGCGCGCGACCTCCGGCGCGTCCATGGCGTGGTCATAGTGCGAATGCACGACGAGCACGGCGGCGAGCCGCTCGATGCCGGCGCGCTGCAGGCCGGCGGCAATGCGCTCGCGGTCGGGCGCGATCTCGCCGGCGATGGTCGCCAGCAGCGGCGGGCGGGTGAAGAAGCCGTCGGTCAGCAGCTGCGTCTCGCCGTCATCGAACAGCACGGTCGAGACGCCGAGGAACGTCGCCGCGAGACGCGGCGCCCCGGTCGCGGCGGCCGGCAGCTCGCGAATGGCATACGCGCCGAGATCGGGGCGGCGGTGGAGCTGCACGCCCACCCAGGCGGCCGCGCCGAGCATGACGCCGGCGAGCAGCAGCGCGATGCGCCACGCCCAGCGCCACCGGCCGGTCCGCTGCGTTGCCCGCGCCACGCCGCACATCCCGTTGCGCCGCGCCTCAGCGCAGCGTGCCGGTCACCGTTTGCGGACCGCCGTAGGACAGCACGCCTTCGGCGAGGTCGACGGACAGGTCGCCGCCGACCGCCCAGATGCCGTCCTCGGCGTCGATCCACACGGCGTGGAAGTCGCGCGCCCGGGGATCGCGGCCGTCGTTGATCGTCCGCCACGCCCCGTCGTCGCGCGTCGCCACCGCCAGCGCGTTGCCGACCGCGACGCCGCGCCCGTCGGGCGGAATGAAGATGCCGTTCAGCTGCGGGATACCGGCCGGGGTGCGAACCTCGAACGCGCCGCCGGCGCCGCGCTCGCGCAGCAGGCCCTCGGCGAAGAAGCCGCCGACGGCGGCGGTGAACGTCTCGTTGCCGTGCACGGTGAAGAGCTGGCGGCCACCGTCGGCGAGCAGCGTCCAGCGCGCACCGTCCCAGTGCAGGATGACGCCGAGACGGCCGACGGCGTAGACGTCGTCGGCGGCGCGGCCCCACACCTTGAACAGCAGCGGCAGACCGGCGGGACGCACGCCGCCGAGCTCCTGGCGCGTCCAGCTCTGGCCGTCGAAGCGCCACACGGTGCCGCCGGTATCCGGCGCCTCGTCGTCACCGCCGACCGCCCAGACGTCGTCGGCGGCGCTGCCCCACACACCGTAGATCGTCTCGCTGCCCGGAGTCTCGAGGCGCGTCACGCCGCCGCCATCGGGATCGAGGCGCAGGATCAGCCCGCCGCGTCCCGAGAGGAAGAAGTCGCCGTCGATCGGCGGCGTGCTGATCCACCACAGGTCGCCGCTCGCGCCGGTGTCGAGACGCGCCCAGCCGCTGCCGTTCCAGTGCAGCACGAGCGGGCCGCGGCCGTCCTCGGGATCGGCGCCGACGGCGTAGACGTCGGTCGGGCCGCGTCCCGACACCGACAGCAGCGCGCCGGGCAGGTCTTCGAGCACCGGCAGCAGCTGCCCGCGCGTCGGTCCCTCGGTGCACATGTAATCGCGCGCCGTGCAGGCCGGCCGGATGTGGCAGCCGATGCAGGTCTGCTTGGTGTCGGTGAGGACGTGCCGCTGCGGCGCCGCGATGCGCTGCCAGTACCAGTCGGCATCGTCGGGATCGAAGCCCGGCGGCTCCTTGCGCATCGCGGTCCATTCGATCAGCTCGTCGTCGCGGCAGTCGCCGCCGTCGAACTCCTCCTTCACGACGAGGCTGCCGAGCGGCAGCGGGTTGTCGCCGCGCAGGTAGGCGTCGGCCGCGACGCGGTTGGCGAGCACGCGGACGCTGCGGAACTCGTGCTCGATGCTCAGGCGGCAGTCGCGCACCTCGACGAGCTCGGCGCGGTAGTCAGCCGGCAGGATCGGCTCCACGCCACCGGTGGGCGTCGCGGTCGGCACCGCCGTCGGCGTCGCCGCCGGACAGCCCTCGAGCGCCGCACTTACCGCCGCGATGAGCTCGCTGATCGACACCGAGCCGCTGCCGTTGGCGTCGATCGCCGCACACTCCGTGACCGGCAGCGTGCCGAGCGCGATGTTCACGCCGCGGATCAGCTCGCCGATGTCGACCTGCCGGTCGTCGTTGCAGTCGCCGGGACAGGCGAGGGCGGGTGAAACGGTGACGAGAAGGGCGAGGACGATCAGTACGACGCGATGCACGATTCTGGTGTTCCCGAAGCGGTCACGCGGTGGAGGGCGCCGCGTTGTCGGCACCGGTTGGATCAGGGGTGCGTCGCGCCATCCAACAGGCGCCGACGGAGCGGCGCCCTCCAGAGCACGACCGGCCTGCGCGGATCACCGCTTCACCTTGCGGATGCGGCTGTTGAACGTGTCCGAGATGTAGAGATCGCCGGCGGCGTCGAAGGCGATGCCGAACGGGCGGTTGAGCTGCGCCGCGAGCGCCGCGCCGCCGTCGCCGGCGTAGCCTTCCTCGCCGGTCCCGGCGACGGTGGTGATCGTTCCGCTCGCCAGGTCGATGGCGCGGACGCGGTGATTGTTCGTATCGGCGAAGTAGAGGCGGCCGTCGGGACCGAACTCGAGATCCTGCGGGAAGGCGAGCTGCGCGTCGATGGCCGGCCCGTCGTCGCCGCCGAAGCCGCGCTGGCCGGTGCCGGCAACGGTCACCACCTCGCCGTCGGTGAGGTCCGCGGCGCCGCCGAAGACGATCTTGCGGATGCGGTTGTTGTTGCTGTCGGAGAAGTACAGCGCGCCGTCGGGGCCGATGGTCAGGCTGCCGGACGGCTCGGGGTTGCCGCCGGTCGGGAAGCTGAGCTGCGTCTCGAGCGCCGCGCCGTCGCCGTTGAAGCCCGCGGTGCCGGTGCCGGCGATGGTCGCGATGATCGCGTTCTCGCGCTGCGTCGCGAAGTCGTACAGCACACGGATGCGCTGGTTGCGCTGGTCGATGATGAAGAAGTTGCCCGCCGCGTCCCAGGCGCCGTGCGGCGGCTGGTTGACCAGCGCATCCTTTGCCGGGCCGCCGTCGCCCGCGAAGCTCGCGCCGCGCCCCATCAGCACGCGCACGCGACCGGTCTCGCGGTCGATGACGCGGATCTTGTGGTTGTGCCAGGCCATGAACAGGATGTCGCCGTTCGGGAATTCCTCGACGTCGGTCGGGTGGTTGAGATCGACCGTCAGCGGGTCGGCGCCGTCGGGCGTGAGATCGCTGAGATCGGCCGGCCCGTCGCCGACGAAGTCGGTGCCGGCGATCGTCTGGATCGTCTCGTCGGCGAGGATCTCGCGCACCTGGTGATTGTTCCAGTCGAGCAGCACGCGCCGGCCCGAGGGCAGGAACGCGATGTCGAACGGCCAGTAGAGGGTGGTCTCGAGGCGATGCCTGCCCTCGCCGTCATAGCCCTCGCCGCCGGTGCCGGCGTACGTGCAGATCGAACCGACGACGTCGGTGCACGGCGTGATCTCCGGCGGCGGCGTCGGGCGCGGCGTCGGCGGCGGCGCCTGGGAGACGCCGGTGACGACACGGATGCGCTGATTGTGCGTGTCGGCGATGTAGACCGCGCCGTTCGGCGCCAGGCCGATGCCGTACGGGCGGTCGAGCCGCGCCGCGACCGCCGGGCCGCCGTCGCCGCTGAAGCCGCGCTCCCCGCTGCCGGCAAAGGTCTCGATGAGGCCGCTCGGCTTCACGACGCGCACGACGTTGTTCATCGTGTCGGCGATGTAGAGCGTGCCGTTCGGCGCCACGGCCACGTCGCTCGGCGTGTCGAGCCGGGCGGCGGTCGCCGGCCCGCCGTCGCCGGCGTAGCCGCGTTCACCGGTGCCGGCGATGGTGTGGATCACGCCCGCCTCGTCGATCAGCCGGATGCGATGGTTGCCGGTGTCGGCGATGTAGATGCGGTTGCGCGCATCGATCGCGATGCGGCTCGCCGGCGGCGCCGACTGGCCCTTCGGCCCGTTGAGCTGCGCCTCGATCGCCGGCCCGCCGTCGCCCGTGCCGCCCGGCGTGCCGGTGCCGGCAAACGTGTGAATGGTGCCGTTCGGCTCGAGGATGCGCAGACGGTAGTTCGCCTGGTCGGAGATGATGAGGTTGCCGTTGCTGTCGACCACCACCGAGCTCGGCAGATCGAGCTGGGCGTCGTTGCCCGGACCGCCATCGCCGCCGAAGGCGCGCGCCCCGGTGCCGGCGAGGTTCTCGACCAGCCCGGTGGCGAAGTCGAGCCGCTTGACGAGACTGTTGTGCCAGGCGGCGATGATCATCCGCCCGTCGTGGTCGAACGTGACGGCGGTCGGGTGATTGAACTGCGTGTAGATCGCGACGCCGTCCTGCGCGTCGCCGAGCTCGCCGCTGCCGGCGATCGTCTCGATGACGCCCTCGCGGATGCGGCGCACGCGGTGATTGTTCCAGTCGACGATGTAGACGAGGCCGTCGGGCCCGATGGTGACGTCCTGCGGCAGGTAGAGGTGGGAATCGAGCGGCGGCAGCCCGTCGGCGTTGACGCCGGCGATGCCGGTGCCGGCGATCGTCGTGATCGTCGCCGCCGGACAGCCGGCGAGCGAGGCGTTCACCGCGGTGAGCAGCTCGCCGATCTGCACCGCGCCGTCGGCGGTGACGTCGAACACGGCGCACTCGTCGAGCGCCTGGGCGCCGAGCGCGATGTTGACGCCGCGCAGCAGCTCATTGATCGCGACTTCGCCGTTGCCGTCGCAATCGCCGGTGCACGCGCCGGCCGGCACCGCGGTCGCGAGCAGCAGCACACCAGCGAGCACCACCCCGCAGTGCCGGGTCCACACCCCCATGTTCATGTTGCCTCCCTGGCCGCCCGACGGCGACGGCGAACGCTCGTTGCTCCCTAGAGGCAGGGGGTAAGTGAGTCAAGAAAACCTGCGCGGCCGTGCCCGCCAGGCCGCCGGCAGCGCCGCCTTGCCTCACCCGATGCGGTTCCCTAGCGTCGGCGCGGCGTGGCGGGAGCGAAGCGATCGATCGGAGCGGCGTGGCTGCTGCTCGCCACCGCGGTTCTCGCGCCGCCGGCGTTCGCGCACGGCGTGCGCCTGCCGCTGTCCGAATGGGGCGGGTTCGAGCCGGCGGTGCTGCGCTGCCAGCGCGTCGTGGCGCGTGCCGCGGCGCGCTGTGCCGCCGCCGCGTGGGCAGCGCGCCGCGCCTGTCGCGAGGCACAGCTCGCCGGCGGGACCTGCGACGAGCAGGCGACGGCCGAACGCATCGACGCCGCCCGGCGCGCGGCACTTGATGCCGTCGATGCCGACTGCAGCGAGCGCCAGGCGATCGCGCTACAGTTCCTCGGCTCCTTCGATCTGCAGCAGGACCTGATCGCGTACTGCCGCGGCTGGGAGCTCGCCGCCGACTCCGCGGCGTTTGGCCGGGCGACCGCATCACCGGCGTGCCGGCGCGCAGCGGCCGATGCCGCGAGCGATCTCCTGCACCGCCTGACCCGCACGCGCCGGCGGGCGATGGACCGCCTCGCCGGGTCGCCGCCCGCCGACCCGCGCCGGCCGGACTGGCTGCTCGGCGCCACGCGCCGCACCGCGGCGGTTGCCGACCGCGTCGCAACGATCCTCGCCGCCCGCTGTCCGGCAAGCGCCGCCGAGCTCGGCCGCGATGCCGCCGCCGTGGTCGCGCCCCTCGCCGCCCGCGCCGACTGCATCGGCGCCGCGTTCTACATCCAGGATGCCCTGCTCTGCCCCGCCCCGACCTGCGGCAACTTCGTCACCGAGCTGCCGGAGGAATGCGACGACGGCAACACGATCAGCGGCGACGGGTGCTCGGACGCGTGCCTGTCGGAAGGTGACCGGTGACCAGTGACCGGTCCCATGGGCTGCTCATCGATCGACGATCGGCCACCGAGTGCGGAGAGGACATCGAGTCGCCGATCCGTTGGATCTGATGAGAGACTGAGACTCGACTTCGCGTCCTCTGCGCCTCTGTGGCTTTCTCTTCAGCCGCGAAGGCGCGGAGGACGCGCAGCGTGAGCAGGCTGCCGTAACCGGTCGCTCGTCACCGGTCACGCCTCTCGTCCGCTCAGAGGAGCGCGGCGGTGAGCGGTGCGGGGTCGCCGATGGCGAGGTCGAGCGGCTCGAGCTGCAGCTGCTCGCCGGCGCCGAGTGTCAGCACCTCGACGCCGGTCTCGGTGACCAGCACGGTGTGCTCGAACTGTGCGGAGAGCGAACCGTCGACCGTGACCGCGGTCCAGCCGTCCTTCAGCACCTGACAGCGCCAGTCGCCGAGATTGATCATCGGCTCGATGGTGAACGTCATGCCGGGCAGGAGCCGCTCGCCGGCGCCGGGCCGGCCGTAGTGCAGGATCGCCGGCGCGGTGTGAAACAGCCGGCCGATGCCGTGGCCCGAGAACTGGCGCACGACCGAATAGCCGCGCGGTTCGACGAAGCTCTGGATCGCATGGCCGATGTCGCCGGTGGTGGCGCCGGGGCGCACCGCCGAGATGCCGCGCCACAGGGCGCGATGGGTGTCCTGCACGAGCCGCCGGGCGATCGGCGAGACGTCGCCGATGAGGAACGTGCGCGAGGCATCGCCGTGGAAACCGTCGACGATCGGCGTCACGTCGACGTTGATGATGTCGCCGTCACGCAGGATGCGGCCGGGGTCGGGGATGCCGTGGCAGACGACGTCGTTGAGCGACGTGCAGCAGTGGGCGGGAAAGCCGTGGTAGCGGTACGGCGCGCTGATGGCGCCGCGGGCGCGCGTCGCCTCGTCCACCAGCCGGTCGATGTCGGCGGTGCTCATGCCGGCGCGGATCTCCCGCGCGACGAGATCGAGCAGCTCGCCGGCGAACTTTCCGGCCGCCCGCATCCGATCGATATCCGCCGGGGTGAGCCCGTGATGGGCCGGCCGCCGCTCGTCCTTGCGCCTGCGCTTCTTGCGAGTCATGCAGGCGGCAACCTTAGCTGAGGCCCGCGCGCCGGCCAACGGGGCATCGCCGCGCGGAACGGAAGGGGCGGACATGCAGTACTGGCTGATCAAATCCGAGCCCGGGACGTACGCCTGGGCGGACCTGGTGCGCGACGGCCGCACCGCCTGGGACGGCGTGCGCAACTTCCAGGCGCGCAACAACCTGCGCGCCATGCAGCCGGGCGATCTCGCGCTGTTCTATCATTCCGTCAACGAACGCGCCGTCGTCGGCGTCGCCGAGGTGATTTCCGACCCCTACCCCGAGCGCAAGGCGACCGACTGGACGGCCGTCGACGTCGCGCCGAAGTTCGCGCTCGTCGAGCCGGTGTCGCTCGACCGCATCAAGCAGGAGCCGGCGCTCGCCGAAATGGCGCTGCTGCGCCAGTCGCGCCTCTCGGTGCAGCCGGTGCGCAAGGTGGAGTTCGACGCAATCGTGAAGCTCGGCCGGCGGGCGAAATGATCGAGCCTGACAGCCGAGTCTTCAGCCACCGCGTGAGGGAGGACACCGGATCGAACCATCCCTTTCAGGCTCAGATCACCGAAATGGACTCGACTTCGTGTCCTCCCCACCTCTGTGGCTCAACGCAGCTCAGAAGAGCCGCTCCACGAACCGGAACGCGGTGAGCTTCTGGCCCGTGACGTTGCGTTCCGGGTCGAGCGGCGTGACGCTGATGAAGCCGTGGTTGAAGGCGTCGATGTCGTCCGCCACGGTCTGGACCGTCGACGTGCAGTCGGTGACGAACGCGCTTCTCGTGTTGAGCGTCGGCTGCCAGGTCTGCACGCCGCCGACATCGGACAGCAGGTTGTAGCCGGTGAACGTCGTCGCACGCCCGACCGGCACGACGCGCACGCCGCGCACCGCGCCGCTGCTGCACGTCGGCACGTTGATGTTGAGCACCAGGCCACGCCCTGGCGCGGTCTTCTCGCGCATCTTCTTGCGGAAACCCTTCTTGGTCCGGAAGCGCTCGACCAGCGTCGCGGTGTACGCCGCGGCGTCGGCATAGTTCGGCACGGGCGCGAAACCGGCGCTGACCGCGAATGCCGGCACGCCGTGGCGGGCCGCCCAGCTCGCCGCGCCGACGGTGCCGGAGAGCGGGATGATCTCGGCGCTCAGGTTCTGCCCGGCGTTGATGCCCGAGACGACGAGCGCGGGTGGGTCGGCCTGCAACAGCTGCAGGATGCCGAACAGCGCCGCATCAGCCGGGAACCCGTCGACCACCGTGGCCGGAAACCCGCTCGCCGTGGTCCCGGCGAAGACGCCGATCGATGTCGTCGTGCGATTCTCGCCCGTGCCGCTCGAGTTCACCGCCGGGGCGACGACGATGACCTCGAGATTGGCGTTGGCGGTCAGGGCCGTCACCAGCGCATCGATGCCCGGCGCATTGACGCCGTCATCGTTGGTGACCAGCACGCGCATCGGCTGCGCACCGGCGACGGTCGCCCACAGCACGAAGGCCGTGCCCAGCACGCTGGCAGGGATCCGCGTCATCGTCGACCTCCTGGCGATCCGTGCTTTAGTCCCAACGGCCATCCACATTGCAAGCGAGCTTTTGCCCACCAGCGGCGGCGCGTCAGGACTCCGGCACCGGCGTCTCCCCTGCTCCGCTCTCCAGGACGTCGAGCATCTGGCGCGCGCGGTCGCGCTCCGGATCGATCTCGAGCACGCGGCGCAGCATCGCCGCCGCGGCCGCCTTGTCGCCGCGCTGGTATTCGAGCGTCGCGATGTTCTCGAGCAGCATCGGATCGTCGGGGCGCAGCTCGCGCGCCCGCGCGTAGGCGTCGGCGGCGCCGGGGAAATCGCCGGTGCGCTGGCGGGCGACGGCGAGATTGGTCAGCACCTCGGCGTCCTGTGGTGCGCGCCGGGCAGCGCCCTCCAGCACCGGCACGGCCTGGCGATAGGCGCCGTACGTGAGCAGGACGGTCGCCGCGTTGTACCAGACGCGCGGTGAGGCCGAGTCGTGCGCGACGGCGCTCATGAACAGCCGCTCGTCGTCATGCCAGTCGCGCACCCGCGTCGCGGCGAGCAGCGCCCACACGGCGAGCCCGGCGACGACCGGGACCGCGAGCACCCGCCGCCAGCGCACGGTCGCGACCCGTGCCGCAAGCGCGGCCGCGGCGAGGCCGAGCAGCACGCCGAGGCCGGCGAGCGGCACGTAGAGATTGTGCTCGGGGACCACCAGCGCGCGACCGGTGAGCGCCTGGTGGAACGGCAGGAGGTTCGACACCGGCAGGTAGAACAGCACCGCCCACGCCGCCCAGTCACCGCGCGTGCCGCGCGCACGCAGGCCGAGGGCGGCGAGCACCAGCGTCCCGGCGGCGATCCCCCAGGCGAGCGGCCCGACGACCAGCGGCACGAGCCGGTCGATCTGCAGCGCCGCCGGCCAGAGCAGCATCTGCACGTAGACCGCGACGGCGATGCCGAACGCGGCGAGACGGGTGGCGAGGCCGACTGCCGCCTCCTCGGGCAAGCCACCGGGGCGCAGGAGGAACAGGGCGACGGCGACCAGCACGACCGGGACGGCGCGCGCGAAGGCCTCGCGACGGTCCGCCGCGTGACGCCAGGCGAGCCACGGCCACAGCACGACGAGGGCGTAGCCGCTCTCGCGGCTCAGCATCGCGAACGCGCCCGCCGCCGCGGCGAGAAGGCCGTGGCGCCATGGCGCGCCGCGCCGCAGCAGCAGCAGCGTGCCGGCGAGCGCACCGCCCATGACGAGGAGATCGGCGCGCGCGGAAAGATACGCCACGGCCTCGACCTGCACCGGATGCAGCGCGAACACCGCGGCACCGAGCAGGGCGGCCGGTTGCGCGGCACCGGTACGCCGCGCGAGCCACACGACGCCGGCAACGTTCAACAGGTGCAGCAGCAGGTTGGTCGCATGAAACCCCGCCGGGGTGCGTCCCCACAGCGCTGCATCGAGTGCGTAGCTGGCGAAGACCACCGGCTGCCACGCCGCTCCGTCAACGGACGTGGCGGAGTGCCAGGCACCGGCGAGCGTCTCGAGCTGCGGGTTCTCGGCGATGCGCGGCCGGTCGTCCCACACGAAGCCGTTGCGCAGCGACGGCAGGTAGACGACGGCGGTGACGGCGAGCAGCAGCAGCGTCAGCCACATGCCGCGCACGCCGCCGTCAGCGGACGCAGCGGCAGACCGGGAACGCGACGACGCCGCCGCCGCGGCGGCGCGCGGTCTGGAACGCGGTCGTGTCAGATCGCGCGCTCGCGGCCGGCCCAGTACGGGTCACGCAGCTTGCGTTTGTACAGCTTGCCGTTCGGGTCGCGCGGCATCGCGTCGACGAAGTCGATCGACCGCGGAGACTTGTACTTCGCGATGTGCTCGGCGCACCAGGCGAGGATCTCCTCGGCGAGCGCCGGTCCCGGCGTGACGCCCGGCGCCGGCTCGATCACCGCCTTCACCTCTTCGCCCCAGTCCGGATGCGGGATGCCGAACACGGCGACGTCGGCGACCTTCGGGTGGGTGAGCAGCTGCGACTCGACCTCGGTCGGATAGATGTTGACGCCGCCGGCGATGATCATGTCGATCTTGCGATCGCAGAGGAACAGGTAGCCGTCGTCGTTCAGGTAGCCGACGTCGCCGACGGTGAAGAACCCGTCGCGCCGGTTCGCGTCGGTCTTCGCGTCGTCCTTGTGGTATTTGAAGTCGGCCGCGCCGAGCGCCATGTACACGGTGCCCGGCACGTTCGGCGGACAGAGCGTCCCGTCCTCGTCGTAGATGCGGATCTCGGAGCTCGGCCAGGCGCGACCGACGGTGCCCGGATAGCGCAGCCACTCCTCGGGCGTGACCAGCGTGCCGCCGCCTTCACTGGCCGCGTAGTACTCGTAGATCACCGGCCCCCACCACTCGATCATGCGCCGCTTCACGTCGACCGGACAGGGCGCGGCGGCGTGCACCATGTGGCGCAGCGACGAGACGTCGTAGCGCCGCTTCACCTCGTCGGGCAGCGCGAGCAGGCGATGGAACTGCGTCGGCACCATGTGGCTGGTGGTGACGCGGTGGCGCTGGATGGCGTCGAGACAGAGCTCGGGCGTCCACTTGTCCATCAGCACGACCGTGTGGCCGAAGTGCAGCGACGACCCGGCAAAGACGAGCACCGCGGTGTGGTAGAGCGGCGACCCGCACAGGTGCACGTTGTCGGCCTGCGGCTGGATGCCGAACATGCCGAGGAACATCGCGTACATCGAGAACACGGTGTCCGGATCGTACGGTGCCAGCGGGCGGCGCACGCCCTTCGGCCGCCCGGTCGTGCCCGACGTGTAGTTCATCACCTGCCCGGCGCCGCGCTCGCCGGGCAGGTCCGGCGAGTGTCCGGCGAGCAGCGCGGTGAGCGGCGTGAAGCCCGGCAGCTCGCCGTCGCTGAAGCGCGCCGATTCCGGCAGGCGCGCCTCGTCGGCCGCGGCGCGGCACGTGGCGCCGAACTGCGCACCGGCGAGGAACGCCTTCGCCTCGCAGTCGCCGACGATGTAGCCGATCTCGCCGGCGGTCAGGTGGTGATTGACCGGCGTCAGGTACCAGCCCGCCTGCGCGGCGGCGAGGTACGCGATGACCATCGGCGCGCCGTTCGGCAGGCAGGTGGCGATGCCGTCGCCCTGTCCGAGGCCGCGCGCGCGCAGGGCGTGCACGAGCCGATTGGCATCCGCCAGCAGCTCCCCGGCCCGCCAGACGCGACCGTCGGGCTCGACCAGCGCCACGTGCGCGGGATCGCGCTGGGCGAGATTCCAGAAGCCGTACTCGGACATGCGTACGCCTCGCGGCCGCGGCCGGGTTACTGCGCGGCCGGGGCGGCCGCCGGCGTGGCCTTCGTTTCGATGCCGAGCAGCTCGACCTCGAACACCAGCGCCGCGCCCGGCTTGATCTTCGGCGGGGCGCCGCGATCGCCGTACGCGATCGCCGACGGGCAGATCAGCTTCGCCTTGCCGCCGACCTTCATCTTCTGCACGCCCTCGGTCCAGCAGGGGATCACGCGGTTCAGCGGGAACGTCGCCGGCGTGCCGCGATCACGCGAGCTGTCGAACACCGTGCCGTCGCGCAGCGTGCCGTGGTAGTGCACCTTGACGGTGTCGGTCGCCTTCGGGCTCTCGCCCTTGCCCGGCGCGAGCTCGAAGAAGATCAGCCCGCTCTCACTCTTCTGCGCGCCCTTCTCCGCCGCCATCTTGTCGAGGAACGCCTGGGCGTCCTTCTTCTCGACCTCCGCCGCCGCCTTGGCGCGCTCCTGGGCGAGCTGCTGCAGCTTGGCGCGGTACTGCTGCACGTCGACCTTCGGCGTGTTCGCCAGGCCGTCGGTGAGGCCCGCCTCGACGAGCTTCACCTCGTCGGGCGTCAGGTAGTAGGGCTGCAGGCTCTGCGCCAGCGCAAGGCCGATGGCGTAGACGGTCTTCTGCTCGTCGGTGTCGAGCTTCGGCTGCGCCAGGGCTGGAGCAGCCAGGCAGCCGAGCAGCAGGAGGGCGGCGGCGATACGCGTCGACATGGGATCTCCTTTCGGGAAGCGGCAGACGGTCGTAATCGCGCACGTCTAGCGGAAAGCGGGCGCGGAGGGAAAGAGCGCGCGGCGGGACGGGCACGGCCTGCCGGCCGTCGGCCGCCTTTGCCATTGGGCACAGCCGAACCCCGCTGGTACGCTCGCCGCATGCTCCTGCGCTCCGGCCTCCTCCTTGTCCTCCTGCTCGGCGCCGCGCCGCTGTCGGCGACGACCGCCGACGACCTGTGCGATCCGGACGATGATCCCTGCCGCGTGACCACGGCGGTTGCCGTGACGCCCGGCTCGGTGATCGACGTCGGCACGCGCGAGCTGCTGCTCGCCGGCACTGGCCGGCTCAATCTCGCCTCGGGCCTGATGACGCTGCGCGCCGGCACGCTGCGCGTCGAACGCAACGCCGCCCTCCTCGCCGCCGGCTCGCGCACCGTACCCGGCGGCGCGATCGACGTGACCGCCGGCACGATCGTCATCGACGGGCTCGTCGATGTCTCCGGCGCCGACGCCGGTCGCCTGACGCTGACCAGCTCCGGACCGGTGACGATCACCGGCACGATCGACGCACGCAACGACGCGACCGAGGCGAGCGGCGGGAGCGTGACCATCCAGGGCTCGGTGGTGTCGCTCGGCGGTTCCATCCAGCTCCAGGGCGGGTCGCAGGATTTCGGCGGCGATCTCGTCGTGCAGGCGATGACGTCGCTGTCGCTCACCGGCCCGGTGACCGCCAGCGGCGGTGACGGCGGCAGCATCGACGTGCGCAGCAACGGGCCGCTGACCGTCGGCACGCTCGCGGCGCTGAACGTCAACGCCACCGCCGGCGGCGGCGCCGGCGGCGAGATCACGCTCAGCGCCGGTGGCGCGCTGGCCCTCGACGCCACCCTGAGCGCCGACGGCCGGTCGGGCAGCAGCGCCACCGGCGGCGGCGACGGCGGCCAGATCGCCCTCGACGGCGCGACGCTGCGGATCGACCGCGCGGGCGTGCGCGTATCCGCCGCCGGCGGCGGTCCCGACGGGCTCGGCGGCGACATCGATCTCGCCGCCACCGGCGCGCTCACG
>CBFGUK010000019.1:0-44722 GCA_965651925.1 uncultured bacterium
CGCGCGACGCGCTGCTGGTCAACGATTCAGCCACCGAGGTGGAGAGGACACGGAGGCGAGTCGATCAGGGAGATCGATCAGGAGCTCGCCGGCCCCGCCGATCGGCCCGTGATCGAAGCGTAAGCCACACCACCGCCGCCGGTCACCGGTCACTGGTCACCGGTCACGCCCTTTCCGCCGCGGTTGGTATTCCCTGCCTCCCCCGGTAGAACAGGGCGTCACATGCGATCCGTTCCGCGCAGTGCGCTGCTGGTCCTCGTCCTCCTGCTCGCCGGCTGTCCGCGGCCGCCGGCCCCCGAGGCGAGCCCGCTGCCGCCGCCGATCACCGCCGGGCCGGGCGCGTTCAAGGCGGTGCTGATCAACGGCGGCGGCGCGAAGCAGAGCAACTTCCAGTCACATCTGACGCACGTGCGCACGCTGGTCGCCTTCCTCGAAGCGAACGGCGCGGCGCGCGAGGACCTCGTCGTCTTCGCCTCCGACGGCACCGATCCGGGCGCCGACCTCGCCACGCGCGCGTCCCACGACGAGAGTGGCGACGCGTGGCTGCTGCCCGCGCCCGCCGCGCGCGCCCTGCGGCCGATCCATTTCGTCGACTCGACCGTCGACGGCATCACGCTGCGCCCGGCCACCACGGCGGCCCTGACGGAGTGGTTTGCCGGCGAAGGTCAGACGCTGCGCGCCGGCGACACGCTGCTGCTCTACGTCACCGATCACGGCGAGCTGAACCGCAAGGATCCGACGAACAACACCATCGTGCTCTGGCAGGAGCGGTTGAGCGTCGACCAGCTGCGCGGCCTGCTCGGCACGCTCGATCCCGGCGTGCGCGTCGTCATGCTCATGTCGCAGTGCTTCAGCGGTTCGTTCGCCAACGCGATTTTCGCCGCTGACGACGCGCTGGTCGCCAGCGGCCGCCAGTGCGGCTACTTCGCCTCGAGCGCCGATCGCCCGGCGTACGGCTGCTACCCCGAGAACCGCGGCGTCGACGGCGTCGGCCACTCGCACCACTTCTTCGAAGCGCTCGAGCAGCTCGGCCGCATGCCCGAGGCGCACCGCCGGGTGCTGGTCACCGATGACTCGCCCGACGTGCCGAACACGACGTCGGACTTCTACCTCCAGCAGCTCATCGCCGCCGAGGCGACGCGCACCGGCACGGCGCCCGAGGCGGTCGCCGACGCGCTGCTCGCCGAGGCGTTCCGCGACCGCGCGCGCTGGGAGGCGGAGATCCGCACGCTCGATCGCGTCGGCACCGCGTTCGGCATGTTCAGCCCGCGCTCGCTCGCCGAGCTCGAGCAGCAGACGCAGATCCTGCCGAAGGTGTCCCAGCAGCTGCGCACCTACGCGGCGCGCTGGCAGGAGGCGCTCGAGGCGCTCAAGCAGCAGAACTTCTCGCGCTTCCTCGAGGCGCACCCGGACTGGAAGGCGCGCCTCGATCCGGCGGCGCTGAAGGGTCTCGACCCGGCGGCGCGCGAGCGGCTCGGCAACGAGCTGGCGCCGGCGCTGGCGCGGTTCACGACCGGCGATCCGGCGACGCTCGATCGCCTGACGCTGCTGCGCGCGCGCGCCGAGCGCGCCGGGGCGGCGGCGTACCGCATGGACGTGCGGCTCGGTGTCGTGCTGCGCATGCGCGCGCTGCTCGACCAGATCGCCGGCCGCGTCTATCTCGCGACGCGCGGCACGCCGCAGGAGCGCGAGACGTACGCGGCGCTCGTCGCCTGCGAGGACGTCAACTTCCTCGCCGCGCCGTCGGCGACCGCGGCGGCGGCGCTCGCCCCGCCGCCGGCGTTCCCGCCGCTCGACGAGGATCGCGAGGTGGTGCAGGCGGTGATGCCGGCGTGGATGGGCATCCAGTTCAAGCCGCTGACCGAAACCGCGCGCACGCGCCACCAGCGCGCCCCGGGCGCCGTGACGGTGCTGACCGTCTATCCCGATTCCGCCGCCGCGAAGGCCGGCCTCGAGGTTGGCGACGTCATTCTCGGACCGCCGGGCGAGCCGTTCCGCGAGCCGCACCAGGTGCGCGAGTGGACGATGCGGCGCGAGATCGGCGAGCCCGCACCGCTGGACGTCGCGCGCGCCACCGGCGTCGAGCGCATCGTCCTCGAGCCCGAGCCGTACCCGCTCAAGATTCCCGAGCTGCCCGGCCCGCCGAAGGTCGGCAGCACGGCGCCGCCGCTGCAGAAGGTCGAGGCGTTCCGCGGCGATCAGACGCTGGCCGCCGGGAAGCCGCGCCTGCTGTTCTTCTGGGCGACGTGGTGCGCGCCGTGCAAGTTCTCGGTACCCGAGCTGATGGCGTACGCGAAGGCGCGCGACGTCGAGGTGCTGGCGATCACCGACGAGGAGCCGGAGCAGCTCGAGGCGTTCTTCAAGGCGCGCCGCGAGCCGTTTCCGGCGACGGTCGTGCGCGACCCGTACCGCGCCGCGTACCAGGCGTACGGTGTCAGCGCCACGCCGACGTTCGTGCTCGTCGACGCGGCGGGCACCGTGCAGCACTACGCGTCGGGCTACAACGCGTCGAAGGGTCTCGGCTTCCCGGGCTGGACGTACCAGGCCGCGGCGCGCTGACGTTTATCGTCGCGCTCGCCGGGCAGACTGCCGTGGCAGCGATGTCCGCACACCCCGCACGACCAGGCGAAGTAGCCCTGGTGACTCATCCGCGCCCCACACACCGGACACTGCATGCGTGCACCCCCTTGCGCTACGCATGCGGCGTCGCGGCGACAAATGCAACGGAAACGTCGCGGCGCCGGAGCGCGGCGCCGGGGCGGCGCGGCGCGCGCGCACCACTCGGCCCGCCCTAGGCGCGCCGCGCCGCGGCGCCGTCGTAGCGCGGCAGGCGGTCGCGCACCTCGGCGAGCAGCGGCGCCGCCGCGTCCTTCGGCGACAGCTCGGGATCGCCGATCGGCCAGGTGATCGCGAGCTCGGGATCGTTCCAGCGCACGGCGATCTCCTCGGCCGAATTCCACAGCGCGGTGCACTTGTACTCGACCTCGGCCGGCGCCGCGGTGACGCAGAAGCCGTGCAGAAAGCCGGGCGGCACCCAGAGCTGGTGCATGGTCTCGGCCGACAGCGTCGCGCCGACCCAGCGGCCGAACGTCGGCGAGCCGAGGCGGACATCGACGGCGACGTCGAACACCGCCCCGCGCACGCAGCGCACGAGCTTGCCGAGCGGCGCGCCGAGCTGCGCGTGCAGCCCGCGCAGGATGCGCGGGCCCGAGTGCGAGTGGTTGTCCTGCACGAACGGCAGGACCAGCCCGGCGGCGCGGTACTTCTCGATGTGAAAGGTCTCGAGGAAGAAGCCGCGCGCGTCGCGGTGCACGACGGGCTCGAACAGCAGGACCTCGGGCAGCGCGGTGGCGTGCACCTGCACGGCGGCGCTACTCCTGCTCGAGCACGCGCAGCAGGTACTGCCCGTACGTGCTGTTGCGCATCGCGTGCGCGAGCTCCTCGGCCTGGGCGCGGGTGATGTAGCCCATGCGCAGCGCGATCTCCTCCAGGCAGGCGATCTTCAGTCCCTGCCGTTCCTCGATCGCCTGGATGAAGTTCGCCGCCTGCAGCAGCGCTTCGTGCGTGCCCGTGTCGAGCCACGCGATGCCGCGGCCGAGCTTCTCGACGTGCAACGTCCCGGCGCGCAGATAGGCGAGATTGACGTCGGTGATCTCGAGCTCGCCGCGCGCCGACGGCTGCAGCCCGCGGGCGATGTCGACGACCCGCTCGTCGTAGAAGTAGAGCCCGGTCACGGCGTACGGCGAGCGCGGCGCCGGCGGCTTCTCGACGAGATCGACGGGCCGGCCCTGCCCATCGAACTCGACGACGCCGTAGCGCTCCGGATCGCGCACCCAGTAGCCGAACACCGTCGCGCCCTCGGTGCGGCCGGCGGCGCGACGCAGCGAATCGGGGAAGCCGTGCCCGTAGAAGATGTTGTCGCCGAGCGCGAGCGTCACCGGCCGGCCGGCGATGAACGATTCGCCGATCAGGAAGGCCTGGGCGATGCCGTCGGGGCGCGGCTGCACGGCGTAGGCGATGTCGAGGCCGAGGCTGCGGCCGTCGCCCAGCACGCGCTTGAACCCGTCCTGCTCGTGCGGCGTGGTGATCACCAGCACCTCGCGGATGCCGGCGAGCATCAGCGTCGAGAGCGGGTAGTAGATCATCGGCTTGTCGTAGACCGGCATGAGCTGCTTGCTCACCGCGCGGGTCAGCGGAAAGAGCCGCGTCCCCGAGCCGCCGGCGAGAATGATCCCCTTGCGCATCGGTTCCCCCTGCCCCCGTGTCAGGCGACGCGCTCGACCGTGCCGAGCCGCTCGCGTCCGTAGCGTCCGGCCTGCACCGCCCCACACCAGGCGCGGTTGCCAAGATACCAGGCGACGGTGGCGCGCAGGCCGCGCTCGAAGTCGTAGCGCGGCGCCCAGCCGAGCTCGCGGCGGATCTTCGTCGCGTCGATCGCGTAGCGGCGGTCGTGCCCCGGGCGGTCGGTGACGAAGGTCTTGAGCTCCGCGTAGTGCCGGAGGCCCTTGCCGGCGAGCGCCGCGTTGTCCGCCGGTGGCGCGAGCGCCTCGAGCGTCGCGCACAGATGGTCGACGAGCTCGAGATTCGTGCGCTCGTTGCCGCCGCCGATGTTGTACTTGTCGCCGACCGCGCCGCGCTCGAGCACGAGCAGGATGCCGCGGCAGTGGTCCTCGACGTAGAGCCAGTCGCGGATGTTGCCGCCGTCGCCGTAGATCGGCAGCGCGATGCCGTCGAGCGCGTTGAGCGTCATCAGCGGAATCAGCTTCTCCGGGTACTGGTACGGGCCGTAGTTGTTCGAGCAGTTCGTCAGCAGCGTCGGCAGCCCGTACGTCTCGTGGTAGGCGCGCACGAGGTGGTCGGCGCTCGCCTTCGAGGCGGCGTACGGCGAGTTCGGCGCGTAGGGCGTCGTCTCGCTGAACAGGCCGGTGGCGCCGAGGCTGCCGTAGACCTCGTCGGTCGAGACGTGCAGGAAGCGGAACCGGTCGCGCAGCCCGGGCTCGAGCGCGGCGCAGTGCACGCGCGCCGCGTCGAGGAGCTCGAAGGTGCCGACGATGTTCGTTTCGACGAACGCCCGCGGCCCGTCGATCGAGCGGTCGACGTGGCTCTCGGCGGCGAAGTTGATCACCCACGTCGGGCGGTGCTCGCGATAGAGCCGGTCGACGAGCGCCCGGTCGGCGATGTCGCCGTGCACGAACGTCAGGCGCGGATCGCTGCGCACGTCGGCGAGACTCTCGAGGTTGCCGGCGTAGGTCAGCTTGTCGAGCACGACCACGCGCCAGGCCGTCTCGGCGAGCGCGAGGCGGACGAAGTTCGAACCGATGAAGCCGGCGCCGCCGGTGACGAGCATCGTATCCATGCGAACCAATCCTCTCCGACGGCGTCACCCGGCCGGCTGATGGGCCGGGCGCAGGAGATCGTTCACCGTCTTCACCGGCGTGAACGTCGCCTCCGGTACCTCGATGAACAGGGTCAGCCAGTGCGCCATCGCACCGTTCCACAATCCCGGGCGCTCCAGCGCCTTGAGCGGCCGGCCGTCGCTCGACTTCTCGGCGATGAACACCGCCGACGCGTCGACATAGCGCCGCAGGTCGAACCGGCGGCCCTGCCAGTCGCGCAGCGCGCAGACGAGGAAGACCGGATTGAAGTGCGTGGCCGCGGCGAAGATCGCCTGCTGGGCGGGATCCTGCCGGTCGACCTGCGCCGACTCGACGATCTGCGCGCTGACGCCCGCCGCGCCACGCACCCAGAAGGGGCCGCCGCCCGGCTCGCCGGTGTTGCGCACCACGCCGCAGATCCGCAGCGGCCGGTCGAGCGCGTCGGCGATGGCGCGCGCATCGGCATCGACGGCGAGCGGCAGGCCGAGCCCGGCGGTGGCGTAGCGCCGCGCCGCCTCGATCGCCGCCGGCGGGGGCGTCCCCTCGCGCAGCGCGCGCACGTGCGCGCTGATCGTCTCGTGCACGACGGCGGCGTGGCCGGTGAGCAGGCACGACCACTCGACGGTCGCGGCGCGCAGGTGGTCGGGCTGGACGTTGTCGATGTTGCGCACGATCACCAGATCGGCATCGAGCGCCGCGAGGTTCTCGATCAGCGCGCCGTGGCCGCCCGGGCGGAAGAGCAGCCGGCCGTCGGCGGTGCGGAACGGACGGTTGTCGAGGTCCACGGCGATCGTGTCGGTCGAGCGCGCCTGGGTGGAGAAGCCGACGCTGAAGTGCGCGCCGAGCCGCGCTTCCTCGCGGGCACGGATGTCGGCGAGCAGCCGCGCGAACTGGTCGGTGTGCTCCGGTGAGACCGTGAAGTGCAGCGCCGTGCGGCCGTCGGCGGCACGCGCGATCGCCGCCGCTTCGACGAGATGCTCCTCGAACGCCGTCCGCGCGCCGTCGGGATAGCGATGAAACAGCAGCAACCCTTTCGGCAGCGCCGCGTAGTCGAGCCCGTCCTCGCCGAGCAGCGCATCGAGCATCGGCCCGATCTCGCCGGCGGCGCGCAGCGCCGCGAGGCGCTGCCCACCGCGCGCCAGCACCGCGTCGAGCGCCTCGGCGAACGCGAAGCGCTCGATCGCGTCCGTGAGCTCGAGCACGTCGCGCGCGGCGGCGTCCCCGTCGGCGGCGCGCGCGGTGAGCGCCGCCCGCGTCCGCACCCCGGCGGCGCGGATCGCAAGCGGCGCCTGGAACATGCGGCTCGCGGCGCCGGACGCCGGGGTGAACTTGCTCACCCGCCCGGCCGCGGCAGCGCTGCCGTGCGCCCGCAGCGCGGCACTGCGCTCGGCCGTCGACAGTGTGCGGATGCCGTCGCCGAGCGTGCAGGGCCGGTCGAGGCGCGCCGGCGGCGGCGGATCGGTGAACAGCGCGATCTGCCGTTCGACTTCCTCCACCGTGATGCCGAGCTCGGCGAGCTGGGCGCGATCCGTCTCGCTGCTGATGACTCCTGTCCGACTCATGCCGCACTGGCGGCTATAACCAAGCGGATCGCGTAAACCTAGTGCGACGTGCCGGCGGCGGCGTCGCGCTCCCGGCGCAGGGCGTCGCAGACGACGCGGTAGTGCTCGTCGAGCTGCGCGACCAGGCCGCGCGCCGCCGGGCGCGCGCCGGCATCGTCCCCGAGTGCCTCGAGCCGTGCGCAGATCTGCGCGAGGTGCACCGCGCCGAGGCTGACGGAGCTGCCCTTCAGGGAGTGCGCCCGCTCGGCCACCGCCTGCCAGTCGCCCTGCTCGACCGCCTCCCCGATGCCGGCAACCCGCGCCGGCACGTCGGCGATGAACAGATCGATGAGCTCGACGAGCAGGTCCTCTTCGCCCTCCTCCTGCAGCCCGCGCAGTTGATCGAGCGTGGTCAGGTCGAGCACATCCATCCGGGCAGTCCTCACCTTCCACGATGATTTGCATCGACCGTGCCAGCCGCCTCCCCCCATCGCCCCGCCGAGGTCCGGCGCCGCGCCATTGTCAATGCAGTGGCATCCGACACGTAGAATGCCGGCGGGTGTCCCCTTTTCTGACGCCCGGTGCCGCAGACCGCTCGCGGCCGCCGGTCAGTCGAACAGCCGCAGGCCGCGGGCGCGGGTCGCCTGCAGGCGCTCGAGGAACACGTCGCGCGACACCAGCTGGGCGCCGAGACGGGCCATGTGCGGGGTCAGGGTCTGCACGTCGATCCAGTCGAGCCCGCGGGCCGCCAGGTGATCGATCAGGTGCAGGAGCGCGAGCTTCGAGGCGTTCGAGCGGCGGTGGAACATGCTCTCGGCGGCGAACGCGCCGTCGATCTCGACGCCGTAGACGCCGCCGACCAGCTCGTTGCCGACCCACGCCTCGACGCTGTGCGCCACGCCGAGGTCGTGCAGCCGGCAGTAAGCAGTGATCACCGCCGGGGTGATCCAGGTGCCGTGCTGGCCGGGACGCGGCGTTTCGGCGCACCCGCGAATCACGGCGGGAAAGGCGCGGTCGAAGCTGAACGCATACGGCGCCTGCCGGCGGGCGCGGCGCAGACTGCGTGGCAGGTGCAGGGCGGAGAACTCGAGCACGCCGCGCTCGGCCGGGCAGAACCAGAGCAGCGGCAGCTTCTCGACCGGCCATGGGAAGATCCCCTGCCGATAGGCCGACAGCACCGATTGCGGGTGCAGGTCGCCGCCGATCGCGACGATGCCTTCCGGGCTGGCGGTGCGCGGATCGGGGAACTGGATGATCGCCATGGCGCGCTCTCGAATGATGCGCCCGTACCCCACCGCGGCGCAAGAGTGTTCCGTCTCGGCGCGCCGCATGCAGGCGCGCGGAAGAGGCGTGACCGGTGACCGGTAACGCGGTGACCGGTGGCGCGCGGTGTCTGTGTGATTCGCGGGTTGAGGGGCCAGGAGTTACGGGGTTGGGGGGTTGGGGCTTGGGTCCGGGGCTTCCATCCCCCTAACCCCCAACCCCGTAACCCCTTACCCCCCCTTCACCGACGCGGGTTGCCTTGTCCGTCCGCTGGCGCTCGGGTAGCGTTCCGCCGATGACGCATCCGCTCGACCAGCGCCGCACGCGCCGCGTGCGGGTCGGGGCAACGCACATCGGCGGCGACGCGCCCGTGGTCGTGCAGAGCATGTGCGCGACGAAGACGCGCGACATCGACGCGACGGTGGCGCAGTGCGAGCAGCTGCACGGCGCCGGCGCCGGCGTGGTGCGCATCGCCGTCGACAACGAGAAGGACGTCGCCGCGGTGCGCGAGATCCGCCGCCAGACGCGCGCGACGCTGTCGGTCGACCTGCAGGAGAACTACCGGCTGGCGGCCTCGGTCGCGCCGCACGTCGACAAGCTGCGCTACAATCCCGGCCACCTGCACCACATCGAGCGCGACCGCTCGATCGCCAACAAGGTCGGCTGGCTGGTCGCGGTGGCGCGCGAGCACGACGTCGCGCTGCGTGTCGGCGTCAACTGCGGCTCGGTCGCGCCCGAGTTCCTCGCCCGCCACCCCGGCGATCAGCTCGAGGCGCTGGTGCAGTCGGCGCTGCACCACTGCGCGCTGATGGACGACCTCGGCTTCACGCGCTTCGTCGTCTCGCTCAAGGATTCCGATCCCGACAAGGTGCTGATCGCCAACCGGCGCTTTGCCGCGGCGCGCCCCGACGTGCCGCTGCACCTCGGCGTCACCGAAGCCGGGCTACCGCCGCAGGGCATCACCAAGACGCGGCTGGCGTTCGAGAAGCTGCTCGCGGCGGGCATCGGCGACACGATCCGCGCCTCGCTGACGCTGCCGAACGAGCGCAAGCACGAGGAGGTCGAGGTCGGGTTCGCGATTCTCGCCGACGTGCGGGCCGGCCGCTTCATCTCGGTGCCCGACTTCGGCCAGGGCCTGAACATCATCTCCTGCCCGAGCTGCTCGCGGGTCGAGAACGAGGCGTTCGTGCAGCTCGCCGAGCAGGTGCGCGACCTGACCGCCTACGCGCGCGACCACCGCGTGACGATCGCGGTGATGGGCTGCCGGGTGAACGGCCCGGGCGAGACCGACGACGCCGATCTCGGCCTGTGGTGCGGTCCGTCGACCGTGACGCTCAAGCGCCGCGACGAAAAGATCGGCGCCTTCGGGTACCGCGAGGTCCTCACCCGCCTGAAAGCCGAGCTCGACGCGCTCATCGCCGCGCGGCCCGCCTGAAAGTTCTTGCACGTACTTTCCTCGCGGCGTAGGGCTCGCCGAACAGCCCGCCACACCATGTCCACCCCCCGCCTGCCCCGCATGATGCTCGCGTTCGTCGTGCGCCGCTGCACCATCGAGCTCGGTCACCCGCCGACGCCGGCCGAGTTCGCCGCGTGGGCGAACGGCGGCGATCTCGGTGCCCGGCGGCTGTTCGGGCGGTCGATCACCGAGCACGAGGCGCAGATCATCCTGCGCCATCAGGCGCGTCTCGTGTCGGCGCGCAGCGCCCGCGCCGAGGAACGCTGGCAGGACGCCGAGCTCGAGGACACGCCGGTTGCCGGCACCAACGTCATCAGCCTCGCGGAGGCGCGCAGCCGCCGCGCGCCGCGCGGGCGGTGACGTGTACGTCGAGCATCTCGACGCGTCCCTGATCCGCGACTGGCGCGAGCGCATCGCCGCGGCCCGCCGCGCCGCCAGCCAGTCGGCACCGGAATCGCGCGAGGGCGCGGATGACGCGGCGTACTGGCAGGATCTCTTCGAGCGCAATGCCGCCGCCGTGCTCGGCGTGCTGCCGCGCGTCCGCCTCGCCGCCGGGCATGCGGTCCGCTATCGCTTCTACGGCCGCGCGGGCAACGATCTACGTGTGCGGCCGTTCATCACGCGCGCCGGCACTGACGCCGGCGCGATGCTGCGGCTGCTCGACTGGTACCCGGCGCCCGATGCGCGCCCGCCGGCTGCGAGCGCGACGACGCAGGACGCCGACCTGCTCTACCGCCACTTCACCATCGAGCCGACCGCCACCGGCGCGTTCGAGTACTGGCTCGCGATGCAGGAAGTGTGGGCGAGCCAGCGCTGGATCCATTCGACGGTGCTCGCCGATGCCGGCGAGCTGGCGCAGCTGACGACGCGCCCCGAGTGGCGCGTCGACCGGCCCGTCGAGCGCGTCGAGCCGGCCGTCATCCACGGCGGCTCCGACGGCACGCATCTCGCCGTGCTCATCCACTGCCCGCTCGAACGCCACACGGTGACGTTCCACCGCATCCGCATCACGCCCGATCAGGCGGTGGAGTTCGCCGAGTCGCTGCTCGTCGCCAGCGGCCCGCGCGGGCTGCTGAGCTGAGTGCGGCAGCGGAAAGCGGAAAGACAACCGGCCTTCGGCCGCAGGACTTTCCGCTTTCCGCTCTCCGGCTTTCCGCTTCTTCTAGGAACGCCGGCGCGCGACGAGCAGTGCGGCGACCAGCACGGCGGCGGCGATGAGGCCGATCCACAGCCAGGGCGTGCCGCCGTCCTCCGGGCGGGCCGATGGAGCCGACGGCGGCGCCGCGGCGGCGGGCGCCGCCATGCCGGTGTTGAGGCAGAGCTGCGGCGGCCGGCCGTTCACGTCCAGCGCGGTACCCACCGGATCGCTGACGCCGAGGCGATCGAGCTTCACCGCACAGCACTCGGCCGCGCCCTTCAGCTCGAAGTCGCAGCAGTAGAGGTCGCCGTCGCGGATCGGCTCGACATTGTCGAGCGCGAAGACCAGCGCGCGATACGTGTTCGGCATCGTCGCCGGCGCGTTGCCGTGCAGCGGCTTGTTGACGTCCGGCACGGCCGCGCAGCTGTTCGCCACCAGCGCGGCGCACTCCCCGTTCCACACGAGGTCGTTCTGCGTGCCGGCGATCTTCGCGCCGCCCGACTCGAGCCCGACGCACAGCCGCGCGCCGGCGTCGGTCTTCGTCGATTGCATCGTCAGCGTCGCCGCCGGCGTCGTCGCGGGCAGCAGCAGCGCGGCGATGAGCACACCGGTGCGAAGGATCGGTCGCGGAACGGTCGACATGTGGAAGTCCTCCGGGTCAGGGCTGGGGCGCGCGCGGGCGCCGGAATACGAGGGCGAGCACACCGAAGACGGCACCGAGCGCGAGCAGCGGCATCGCGCTGCCGCCGCCGATATGACACCCGAACCAGCCACCGTCCGCGTCCGACTCCTCGGCGCGCGGCGTGGCCGCGGCGGCGCGCGCCGTCGGGCGCAGCGCCGCGACGCGCGTCGGGGTGTCACGCACGGCGGTGGGCGCGGCGGCCGCCGGCGTGGTGGCCGCCGGCGTGGGCTCGGCCGTCGCCGCGCTGGCGGACGAGGCGGCGCTCGGCTGTCCGGGCGTCAATCCGCGTGCGGGTTCTGCGGGGCCGGTCGGACGCATCACCGCCACCGTCGCCGCGGCCGTCGCGCCCCCGGCGGGTGCGCCCGGCGCGGGGGCCACCGGCGTGGGCGCGCCGGCCCCGCCGCCCTGCAGCACCTGCGCGGCGGGCGGCGCCACCGGAGCCGCCGCGCCGGGCTGAGCCGCCTGACTGCCGCTCCCGGGGGCGCCGAAGCCGGTGTCGGTGCCGCCGGGCCCACCGAGACCGGCACCGCCGCCGATCACATCGCCGATGCCGCGGCCGCCGGAATCCTTCGCGGTGCAGATCTCCCCGGCGACGCCGCGCGCGCTGATCGCGGTGCCGCCGGGATCGCTGGCGCCGGCCCGGACCACCGAAATCCGGCAGCACGACCCGGGCGACGCCTCGGACTGGAAGCGGCAGCAGTAGAGCGGGCCGTCGGGCATCGGATCGACGTCCGACAACGAGAGCATCAGCACACGCAGGCCGAAATCGGCACCGCGCGGCACGCCGGCCTGCATCTGCTTGCCGTGCGCCCCGGCCGCGAAGCAGGCCGACTGGTCGCCGGGCAGCGAGGCACAGGTGCCGTCCCAGTTCAGATCGTTCTGCGTCCCCGCCACGGTGGCGCCGTTGGTCTCCAGCATCACGCAGATCTGGCCGAGGTCTCCCTGCTGGCCGACGGTGGTCGACGTGGCGCGGATGGTGACCTGGGCCGGCGCCGGCCGCGAGACCGCAAGCAGCAGGACGATCAGCACGAACACGAACGGCGGCCGCGGCACAGCTCGCATCCTGTTCCCTTATCCGCGCCGCTCGCCGCGGCGCAAGCCGCGCGGGGTGGCGCGCCGCCGGCCAACCGAGTAGAACGCGGCGCTCCCCGATGCACTGCCGCCGGTTCGTCCTCTTCCTGGTTGCCGCGCTCGGCCTCGGTGGTCGCCTCGCGTCGGCCGAGCCGCCGCCGCCGAACTGGCCGCAGATCGCCACCGAGGCGGCGGCACTGCTCGCCGAGTACATCCGCATCGACACGCAGAACCCGCCCGGGCACACGACTGCCGCGGTCGCCCTCCTCGATGCGCAGTGGCGGCGCGCCGGCATCCCCACCGAGATCATCCAGCATGATCCCGACAAGCCGATGCTGCTCGCCCGGCTGCAGGGACGCGGCAGCCCGGAGAAGCCGATCCTGCTGCTCAACCACATGGACGTCGTGCCCGCCGATCCGACGCGCTGGACGTTCCCGCCGCTCTCCGGCGCGATCCGCGACGGCGTCGTGTACGGGCGCGGCGCGCTCGACATGAAGGGACTCGGCGTCGCGATGCTCGTCGCCATGCGCCTGCTCGCCGAGCGCGACGAGCGCCCGGCGCGCGACGTCCTCTTCCTCGCCGTGCCCGACGAGGAAGTCGGCGGCGTCGACGGCACCGCCTGGCTCGCGCAGCACCGCCCCGACCTGCTCGAGGTCGGCGCGGTGTGGGACGAGGGCGGCATGGGCACGACCGACCTGCTGCCGGTGCCGGCGCTGCTGATCTCGGTCGCCGAGAAGCAGGTGCTGTGGCTCAAGCTCATCGTCGAGGGACCGGCGGGCCACGGGTCGCGACCGTTCCCCGACGCCGCGCCGCGCCGCCTCACCGCGGCGCTGACGCGCGTGTTCGACAGTCCGCCGGCGCCGCGCCTCGGGCCGATCGCGCGCAACGTGTTCCGGCGCGTCGGCCGCCGCACCGGTGGCATGGAGGGCTTCGCACTGCGCCACCTGCGCAATCCGGTCGTCTGGCTGTTCGCCGACGGCCTGCTGCAGCAGGAGCCGTGGGCGCTGGCGATGACCCGCGACACGATCGCGCTCACCATGCTCGACGCCGGCTACCGGCCGAACGTCATTCCCGAGCGCGCCGAAGCGGTGCTCGACTGCCGGCTGCTGCCCGACACGCGGCCGACCGAGTTCATCGAGCAGCTGCGCACGACGATCGACGACCCCGCGGTGCGCATCGAGGTGCTGCAGGCGCCGGAGCCCGCGGCGCCGTCGCCGACCGACAACCCGCTCTTCCGCGCCATGCGGCGCGCGGCGAGCACGGTGTACCCCGACGTCGTGATCAGCGAGACGATTTTCCTCGCCGGCACCGACTCCCGCTTCTTCCGCCATCGCGGCGTGCCGGCGTACGGCTTCTTCCCCGTGCTCCTGCCGGCGGAGTACACGAGCACCGTGCACGGCGTCGACGAACGCATTCCGGTGGCCGCGCTCGGCGACGCGGTGCGCGTCATCTACGAGGCGCTGCGCACGCTATAGAAACGATCCGTCCGCCGCCCCCGTGCCGATCAATCGACGAATCGGCTACCGAGGGCGGAGAGCACGCCGAGTCGATGGTCGTCAGGTTTGATGCGACCGGAACGACTCGACTTCGTGTCCTCTGCGCCTCGGTGGCTGATCGTCGTGGCGTGGCGAGGCAAAACGGTTGGCAACGCCGGCGGCGCGCCTCACGCCGGGAAGGCGCGGGCGAACACCGCGATGCCGTCGGGGCAGAACCGCTCGGTGGCCATGCGCGCGCGCACGACGGCGAGCGGCAGCCACTCGCCGCGCACGATCTCCTCGGCCTGCAGCACGAGCGGCCCGTCCCAGGTGACGCGATAGACGCGCCCGTTCACGTAGCCGCCCCAGGAGAACGCGAACAGCGGCTCGGGCTCGACGCCGCGGATGCCGACCTCCTCGGCGAGCTCGCGCCGCGCGCACGCGTCGTATGATTCGCCCGCGCCGACGACGCCACCCACCGCCACATCCCAGTACGCGGGGAAGACGTCCTTGTCGGGACTGCGCTGGTGGACGAACAGCGCGCCGGCGCCGTTCTGCACCAGGATGTACGCCGCGCGGTGACGCAGCCGGCGGGCGCGCATCTCGGCGCGCGTCGTCTGGCCGACGACGCGATCGTCGGCGTCGACGATGTCGACCAGCTCGGAGGCGGACACGGTGCGCTCGCACCCGGACGCCGCGCGCGTCACCGCGGCGCGACCCCGGTCAGCCGTCGAGGCCCGCCTCCGCCTGGAGCTCGCCGACCCACTGGCTGAGCGCCTCGAGGAACTGCTTGCGCAGCATGCGCTGGCGCGGCGTCAGCTTCGACAGCCGCTCCTCCTTCGCCTTGGCGGGATCGCCCTCGATGGTCTCGTGCTCGTCGGGCACGACGCTGAGCACCATCGAGGAGCGGCCGTCCCAGTCGTCGGTGACCGGCAGCCCGAAGTCGCGCAGCGGCAGCGGCCACGTCGCGTCGACGTCGATCCACTCGCCCTCGACGCAGATCTGCAGATAGTCGTGCACGTCGGCGATCTCGTTCTTCTGCAGCATCGCCAGCATGTGCTCGGGAAACGGGACCGGCGAATCGTTGAAGCGGTGCGTGCAGGCCATGTGGCGCACCGGCAGGCCGGCCAGCCGGTACAGCGCGCCGAGCAGGTAGTGCTTGCCCGAGCACGACCCGCCGCCCTGTCGCAGCACTTCGCGCGGATCGCGGCTCGCCGGATACCGGTACGGCAGATCGCGCACCCGCTCGAACAGGGCGATGCGAGCAGCGCGCGGATCGAGCCCCCGCGTCCACTCCTCGAAGCTCGCCCTGATCGGATCATCACTCATGTTCGTCCGTCTCCCATGCGCCGCCGCTCGTCGGGTGGGTCGGCGCAGACCTGCACCGCGAAGCGCGCCGCCTCCTCCGGGGTGTTCACGTTGCGAAACGACTCCTCGGCGCCCGCCACCTGTTCCATCACCGCCTGCGGCACGTACTCCACCGCGAGCTCGGGGAGCAGGTCGCGCAGCGCCCGCGCGCCGCGCGCCGCGGCGACCTCGATGCGCGGCCGCAGGCGCGCGGCGTACAGCGCATGCAGCGGCTCGATGTCGCCGTCCCACTGCGGCACGATCGCGTCCTGGTCGCGCAGCCGCGTGAGCAGATAGCGGATCGGCTCCTCGCGCAGGAACGGCATGTCGCACGCGGTGACGAACGCGTACGGCGTCGAGATCGCGCCGAGGGCCGCGTGCAGGCCGCCGAGCGGGCCGAGACCGACGAGCTCGTCGCGCGTCACCTCGACCGGGTAGTCGCGATACTTCTCCGGCGCGTTGCTGACCACGATGACCTGCGCGAAGCAGCGCTTGAGCACCGCGAGCGCACGCGCGAAGACCGGTTCCCCGTCGACCCGCAGAAAGGCCTTGTCGACTCCACCCATGCGGCTGTTCCGGCCTCCCGCGAGGATGACGCCGGCGACCCGGATACTGAGCCAGGGAAGGTGCTCACTCATGGAGTTGACACGAGAGGAACGGGCGCGGCGGCACCGGCGAAAGTGCGCGGACAATAGAAGCGTGCCGTTGACCAGTCAAGCCGCAGGCGGCCTTGACCGTGCGCGCGCGGCGCTCCTATACGGGCGCGACTCACATGGCGACGACCTACACCGGTCCGATTCCGAAGCCGACGCCGGAGACGCGCCCGTACTGGGAGGGCACGAAGCAGCGGCGCCTGCGTTTCCAGACGTGTGACGACTGCGGCACGAACTACTTCTATCCGCGCCCGCTCTGCCCCGGCTGCCTGTCGCGCCGCGTCCGCTGGGTCGACGCGAGCGGCCGCGCGACGCTGCACACGTTCGTCATCACGCATCGCCCGCCCCGGAACTATCCGGTGCCGCCGCCGTACGTCATCGGCATCGTCGCGCTCGAGGAAGGCCCGCGGCTGATGTCGCACATCGTCGACGTCGCGCCCGATCCCGCCGCTCTGCGCTGCGACCTGCCGCTCGAAGTCGTCTTCGAGGACCTCACCGACGCAATCACGTTGCCGAAGTTCCGTCCGCGGAGCGCCGCATGAGCGCCGCCGCCCGCCTGCGCGGCAGCGCCGCGATCGTCGGCGTCGGCGAATCCGACGAGCTCGGCAAACTGCCCCACAAGTCGGCCCTGGCGCTGCACATGGAGGCGGCGCACAACGCGCTCGCCGACGCCGGCCTGCGCAAGAGCGACGTCGACGCGGTGTTCACGTCGGGCCGCAACATGGCCGCCGACGTGCCCGAGTATCTCGGCATCCGGCCGCGCTTCGTCGGCGGCACGCAGGTCGGCGGCTGCTCGTTCATCGTGCACGTCGAGCATGCGATGGCGGCGATCCAGGCCGGGCTCTGCGAGGTCGCGCTCATCACCCACGGCGAATCCGGGTACTCGCGCATCGCGATGCCGGCGCCGCGCTGGGGCGACGACTCGACCAACGCGCAGTTCGAGCTCGTGTGGGGCACGCTCGGCCCGCCGACCGGCTACGGCTTCCTCGCCACGCGCCACATGCACCAGTACGGCACCACCAAGGAGCAGATGGCCGAGGTGGCGGTCGCGACGCGCCAGTGGGCGGCGATGAACCCGAAGGCGCTGGCGCGCGAGCCGATCACCATCGACGACGTGCTCAACTCGCGCCTGATCTCCTGGCCCTTCAACCTGCTCGACTGCTGTCTCGTCACCGACGGCGGCGGTGCTGCGGTGGTAACCTCGGCGGCGCGCGCCCGTGATCTGCCGAAACCGCCGGTGTACGTGCTCGGCACCGGCGAGTGCGTCACGCATCAGATGGTGAGCCAGATGCCGGCGTTTGATCGCTGGACCGCCGCCGAGGTGGCGGGCGCCAACGCGTTCCGCATGGCCGGCGTGGCGCACGCCGACATCGACGTCGCCGAGTTCTACGACGCGTTCACGATCACGCCGATTCTCGCGCTCGAGGCGCTCGGCTTCTGCGCCCGCGGCGAGGGCGGGCCGTTCGTCAGCGGGCAGCGCACCGCGCCGGGCGGCGACTTCCCGATGAACACCAACGGCGGTGGCCTCTCGTACACGCACACCGGCATGTACGGCATCTTCACGATCATCGAGGCGGTGCGTCAGCTGCGCGGCGAGTGCGGCCCCCGCCAGGTGCCGGAGGCGCGCACCGCGATCTGCCACGGCACCGGCGGCGTGTGGAGCGCCGCGGCGACGATGATCCTGTCGACCGAGCGCTGAGCGGCACGCGTTTTCCCGCCGCGGCGATTCTTCGCCGCCGCGGTGCGTGCTATGGGTGCGACGACGGCATGAGCACCAACGGCTTCCGTCTGTATCTGCGCCTCGGCGATCTCGTCACGCACCGCGACTACCGCGAGTGGGGCGAAGGTCGGGTGGTCGAGGAGATGACCTCGACGATTCCCGGCGGCACGTGCCTCGTCCGCATTCGTTTCCAGGACGGCCGCATCCGCACCTTCAACAACGACCTCGATGCGCAGGTGTGCTGCTACTACTTCGGCCTGCGCAAGCACTGGGATGCCGAGTCCGTGTTCGGCGACGCGCCCGCGGTCCCGCCACGCACCGCGCTTCCCGCCCCGCGCCGCCGGCGCCGCTAGGCTGTCTGCGCGTGCGACGCGATAACGCGCAGCCGCGCGAGATGCGACGCCCACCCGATCCGGCGGGCGTTGCCTCTGCCGCCGGCGCGTTCGGGTCAGCCTACACCTGCGCGCGCATCGCCTCCCAGGCGGCGATGCCTTCCGGCGAGAGGAACTCCGGAATGTAGCGGCGCAGCGCGCCGAGCGCCGAGCGCTGATCGCGGAACACGCGCTCGCGCACCCAGTCGCCGTCGATCCACGCATCGAACGAGGGCGGCTCGCCGAGCGTCAGGTCGAGCAGCCGCTGGCCGAGCGGCGCGCCGGTGACGAGCAGGCGCAGCGTACGCCCGCAGTCGACCACCACGCCACGCGCATACGGCGGCAGCTTCACCTGGTCGAGGATGCGCAGCCGGTTCTGCTCGCGATGCGGCTTCTCGGCGAGCCGCACGTAGCCCCACTCACCCGGCGCCGGATTCGCCTCCTGCAGCAGCTTGAGATTGAGGTCGGTGAGGCGGGTGCGCGCGATCTCCTGATCGAAGCCGACACCGCTGCGGTAGAACCGGCTGCCGACCGGCGGACGGGGCGCCGCGGAGGCCGGTGCGCGCTCGCGCTGCTTGTCGCCGGTATCGACCCACCAGCGATCGCGGACCGCCGGTCCGCCGCCCTCGGGCGGCGGCGCGTCGCCCTTGTGCTCGCTCATGCCGCCTTGCGCACCACGCGCGCCCGCGCCGCCAGCGGCGCGCCGGTGCGCAGGAGGTTGCGCTCCATGCGCGCCGCGAACGCGTCGGCCTTGCGCTCCGCGTCGGTCCAGAACACGTAGTGCCCCATCTCGTGGTACACGGTGTTCACCCACTGACGCTCGGAGTTGTACTTGCGGCCGCGCTTCCAGTTCTCCGGGTGCACGAGATGGATCTTGCCGTTCTCGTAGGTGCGGCCCGCGGTGCGCCCCCAGTCGAGGTACTCGAACCACTCCACCTGCGGCCGCCTGAGGCGGTAGAAGCGACAGATCTCGGTGATCGCGCGATTGAAGTCGCGCGTCCGGTGCGTGCGGAAATACGAGATCAGCAGGCGGTTGATGACCCGCCGCTCCTTCAGGGGGGGCACGATCATTCGCATGGGCTGCGGCTCCGATGATGATGTCCGGTCAGAAAAGTGGCGCGACCATAGTGTCCGCCCAGCATCATTGTCAACGTACCGCTCGGGCCGCGGCAGCGCCGGGAGGACTGCCGGATTCCTCATGTATTTCCGCTGCTTATAAGCATTTTCGAGAACCGGAATCGGATCGCGGCCGGCGTGCGGCGGCGTCGCTGGATTGTCAAGACCCGTTCCGATATCGTCCGGCGCCGAATGTGGCCGATCATCCTGCAGGTGGGTCCGCTGACGATCTACAGCTACGGCACCATGATGGCGATCGGCTTCCTGGTCGCCGGATGGCTGACCGGACGCGAGCTGGCACGCCGCGGCATGCCGCGCGACTTCGCCTCGACGATGGTCTTCTGGGCGGCGGTCGGCGGGCTCGTCGGCTCGAAGCTCTGGGCGGTGCTGCAGGATCCCGCCGACCTGCTGCGCGATCCGTTCGGCACGATCTTCTCCGGCTCGGGGTTCGTCTGGTACGGCGGTCTCGTCGGCGGCACGGCGGCGGTGAGCTGGGCGATCTGGCGTCAGGGACTGCCGTGGCTTGCAGTGGTCGACTGCATCGCGCCGGCGCTCGCGCTGGCGCACGGCATCGGCCGCATCGGATGCCAGCTCGCCGGTGACGGCGACTGGGGCTCGGTGACCGACGTGCCGTGGGGCATGGCCTATCCGGACGCCATCGTCGGCTGGCCGTACCCCGACGGCGTGCACGTCCATCCGACGCCGGTGTACGAGATGCTCGCGTACTTCGCGGTGTTCGGCATCCTCTGGGCGATGCGCACGCGGCCGCACGCCGACGGCGCGCTGCTCTGGTGGTATTTCGTGCTCGCCTCCGGCTCGCGCTTCGTGATCGAATTCTGGCGCATCAATCCTCCGGTCGCGTTCGGGCTCAGCGCCGCCCAGCTCTTCAGCCTGCTGCTGGTGGCGATCGGCACGTGGCGCCTCCTCGCCAGCCGCGGCACCGTGCCGGCCGCCACGCCGTCGAAACGCGTCGCCTCCGCCGCGCCGCGATGACGCGCTCCTACCTGCGTGCGGCGATCGCGATGGCGCTGGTCGTCGCCGCGCTCGCCGGTCTGCAATGGTGGCAGCGCACGCCGGGCAGCGGGTACACGGCGGCGGATTTCGCGCTGCCCGATCTCGACGGCCAGACCGTGCGCCTCGCCGACCTGCGCGGCCGCATCGTGTTCCTCAACCTGTGGGCCACCTGGTGTCCACCGTGTCGCGCCGAGATGCCGAGCATGGAGGCACTCTACCGTCGCTTCCAGGGGCGTGATTTCGCGATGCTCGCCGTCTCCGAGGACACCGACGTCGCCGCGGTGCGGCAGTTCGTCAGCGAGCTCGGCCTGACGTTTCCCGTCCTCCTCGACACCGACAATCGCCTCCCCGGCCGTTACGGCGTCACCGGCTATCCCGAGACCTTCGTCATCAACCGCGACGGCACGGTGCTGAAGCACGTCGTCGGCCCCGCCGAGTGGGACAGTCCGGAGATGATCGCGTACTTCGAGTCGCTGCTCGCCAGCCCGGTCGCCGGTGACCAGTGACGAAGGCCTGCCCCGACATCGTCGGGTCGCCAGGCCAACCGATCAGCCACAGAGGCGCAGAGGACGCAGAGTCGAGTGAGATCCAGTCACTTGCACCGTTATGCGACCAGCCGCCTGGTGTCCTCTCCGCCCTCGGTGGCAATTGCCCGGATTGCTGGGGAAAGGCGGCGTGGCGGTGTGGCGGAGCGTCGCTGTCCGCGGCAGATCTTTCCGCCGGGCTTCGCGTGCTCCGCGCCTTCGCGGCCGCTTCAGAACGTGCCGCTGATACTGAAGTGCACCTCGCCGATCGACTCGCCCGAGCGGCGGTCGAGCTTGAACCCGTAGTCGAGGCTGAGCGGGCCCACCGGGGTCATGTAGCGCAGGCCCGGGCCGACGCCCTTGCGGAAGTTGCGCCAGTCGAACGCGTTGTTGAGCACGCCGTTACGCGCCTCGCACGCCCCATCGCACTGCGTGAGGAACAGGCCGCCGACATCGAGAAACGTGGCGACGCTGAGCTCGCCCCATACCGGCACGCGCGCTTCGAGGTTGGCGATCAAAGCCGTATCGCCGCCCAGCACCTCGCGCCCGCGGCTGTCGTCGGTCGGTCCGAGGCTGTTCTCGGCGTAGCCGCGGACGGTGGTCGCCCCGCCGAGGAAGTAGCGCTCGCGGATCGGCAGCACCTCCGCTCCGCTGAAGGCGCGGCCGTAGCCCGCGCGCAGCGTGGCGATCAGCCGCAGCCAGCTGGCGACCGGGACCGCCTGGCTGTGCTGCAGGTTGAGCTTGCCGAACTGCACCGTCGAGACGCCGGGCAGCGCGTAGCGGAAGCGCGCCGTGTCGAAGACGCCGCGCGTCGGCGCGAACGGATCGTCGCGGCCGTCGTAGACGAGCGACGGCGAGAGCGCGGTGGTCCACGCCGATTGTTCGTCTTCGGCGCGAAACGCGATCGGCTCGACGTCGAAGACGTCGGCGTACTCGACCTGCAGCTCGCCGCCGACGAGCAGGCGCGGCAGGATCTGCCGGCTGAAGCCGTTGCCGAGCGACAGGCGCTGCACGCTGTACTGGTCGATGGTGCGCGTCGAGCGCTCGGCGGCGAGCTCCGTGTTGTACTGCCAGGCCGTGCGCAGGAACTGCGGGTCGCGATAGCCGAGCACGATGAGGTACTGCGAGGAACTCGGATCGTCGGGCAGCAGACTGCCCTGGGCGCGCAGGAAGACGCGCCGGGCGCGGCGCCCGAGGTTGTCGTACGCCGTCTCGCCGCTGACCGTGATGCCGTCGCGCGTGTTGTAGCCGAGCCCCCACTGGAACGTGCCCGGCGGCCGCGGGCGGACCTCGACGCCGACGTCGGGCGTCGTTTCACTGTCCGACAGCGGCCGCACGGCGACGCTGCGGTACGTGCCGAGCTGGTAGACCGCATCCTGTCCCTGCAGCAGCGCCGTCGGGTCGAGCGGATCGCCGCTCGCGAACGGCAGCTCGCGCAGCACGATCTCGTCGCGCGTCTCGACGTTGCCCTGCACGATCACCCGCCCGATGGTGCGGCGCGTCCCCGGCGTCACCGTCCACCGCACGGTCGCCTGATCGTCGATGCCGACCCGATGGCGCGTGACGTCCGGCACGACCTCCGCATCGATGTAGCCATCGCGGCGCAGCGCGGTGGTGATCGTCTCCGTATCGGCCTCGAGGGCCGCGGGGCGCAGCGGCTCGCCGGGCCGCAGCGCGAACGTCGGCCGGCCGGCGACGTCAGGCAGCGGCGGCCGCTCGATGCTCGCCACCCAGGTGCGCGGCCCCTCCTCGATCACCACGCTGACGTCGATCGCGCCGGTCGCGTCGTCGACGGTGATCGGGGCGTCGACGATCTCCGCGTCGGGGAAGCCCTCCTCGCGATAGTAGAACCACAGCCGCCGCAGGTCCTCGTCGAACACCGAGCGCACGAACGCGCCGAGCCGCGGCCACGGCAACGTGCGGGCCGGCTGCGTGTTCATCTGCGCCGACAGCTCCGCATCGGAGAGGCCGCGATTGCCGATGAAGCGCACGCGCCGGATCTCGTAGTGACGCCCCTCCTCGACCGTGAAGTGGATGCGCGTCGGCTGCGGCGCTGTCTCCTCGTCCACCGCGACGGTCACCGCGGCGCGATAGAACCCCTCGGCGCGGTAGGCCTCGGTCATCCGCCGCGCCATCTCCCGCCAGGTGCCCTCGGTGATGATCAGGCGCGTCCGCAGATCCATGACCTCGAGCAGCGTGCGCGTGCCGAGCTGCGTGTTGCCGCTGATCGAGATCTCGGCGCGTTCGCCCGCGTCGACGGTGAACCAGAGCGTCCCGCCCCCGGACGTCGGCACCCACTCCCCTTCGACGCTCGCCTCGTAGTACCCCGCGTCGCGCAGCTCGCCGAGCAGCGTGCGCTCGCCGGTGCGCACCATGTCGCGCTGGTGCGGCTTGCCGACCAGCTTGCGCAGCGCGTGCTGCAGCTCGTCGGCCGTCAGGCGCCCGGTGTCGCCGGTGACCACCACGGCGCGCACGCGGTCCGGCTCGCCCTCCTCGATGAGGATCGCCACCTCGACCTCGCCGGCGCGCTTGAGCACCCGCGAGCGCACGCGCGCCGCCGGGTAGCCCTGCTGCCGGTAGCGCTCCTTCAGCCGCGCGCGCGCCGCCGCCAGCGCGGCGCGGTCGTAGAACATGCCGGTGCGCAGGCGCAGCGAGCGATACACGTCACGCCAGCTGAGCGCGTCGTACCCGGTGACGCGCAACGCCGTGAGCACCTGCACGCGGGTGAGGCGGATGACCACCACCACCCCGCCGTCCTCGACCACCGGATCGATGGCGACCGCGCTGAAGATCTCCGCCTCCTCCAGCACGCGCCGCGTCGCCTCGAGGTTCGCCGCCGTCACCGGCCCGCCCTGCTGCAGCGGCAGCAGCCGGCGCACGCTCGCCTCGTCGAACCAGGCATCGCTCTCGAAGCGCACGGCGCGCAGCGGCAGGCCGAGGGCGCGCTCGTCGCCGGCCGCGGGCGCGGCGAGACCGCATACCAGCAGCGCGACGCCGGCCCACACCGCACGCGCCATCCGCCCGCTCAGTGCCATCGCCGTCTCACCGCAGCCCGCTCAGCAGCGTGAACCGCGTGACGCGCCAGAACTCGTAGCGCAGCTTGACGCCCACCCCGAGCGCGCCGGCCTGCTGCTCGGTCTCGCTCTCCCACGACACCGGCACGGCGACGCGCGGACCGAGGCGATACTCGACCTCGACGCGCGTGCGCGACAGGACACCGAACGTCTGCCCGATCGAGGCGGACAGATTGTCGGTGAGATCCTTGCCGATCGTCAGCTGCGGCTCGAAGGCACCGCTGGTCGGCGAGAACGTCGGCTCGAACTCGATGCGGTCGACCGGCAGGAGGCGCTCCGCCTGGCCGGTCAGCGCACCGGTGACCTGGCGCGGCACGATGCCGAGCGCGTCGTAGACGGAGAACCCGCCGCCGCCGCCGGCGCGCAGCTGCGCGGTCGTGCGCCCGAGCGTGATCAGGGCGGCGATGTCTGTCTGCGACAATCCCGGGTCGTCGCTGGTCAGCGTCACCCGCGGATCGGCCGTCGTGCCGGTGACCCGCACGCCGACGGCGTAGGTCGCATCCGGCGTCTCGATGAGACTCTCGGCGGTGAGATTGAGCGCCGCAACGAGCCCGAGCGACGGCCGGAAGTCCACCGTGCCGCCGAGCAGCTCGAACGAGCGGCCGCGGAACATGATCTCGCCGTCGAGCGCCTCGACGCGACCGTCGAGCACCGGCCGGGCGGTCGTGCCGCCGACGCGCAGGTCGGCGCGCGCCTGCAGGCGGGCGAGATTGTTTTCGACGTAGAGCTCGCCCGGCGCGATGACGTGCAGGGCGAGGTCGACCGCGCGCCCGTCACGGCGCGGCGCGTCGGCGAGGGCGCGGTTGAACGACGGCAGAAAGTCGGTGAGCTCGATGTCGCGATCATAGAGCAGCCGGGCGATGCGCAGCTCGCCGGCGACGCGCAGGCGCTGCCAGGAGCCGGTGAGGGTGCCGTCGCCGTCGAGCTCCATCTCCAGCGACGGCAGTGGATCCATTCCCACGTCGACGAGATGCCAGTTGAGCGCCGGCCCGTCGCGCAGGTCGAGCAGCCCGTCGACGGTGAACGTGCCGGTGCCGACGCGGCCGCCGAGCCCCTCGAGCCGCAGCGCGTCGCCATCGAGCACGACGCGGCCGCTGGTGTGCGTCACCGCCACCGGCAACCCGACATCGAGGCCGACCTCGGCGAGCGCGAGCTGCCCGTCGACCTGCCAGCCGGCGGCGTCACGGCGGGCGCGCGCGTCGACGGTGAACGTGCCGCGCGCCGACTGGATGGGCTGGCCGAGCAGCTCGAGCAGCCGCAGCGTCCCCCCGCCGTCGAGCACCACCTGGATGCGCCCGTCGAAGCCGACGTGCGCCGCGATCTGCAGGCGGGTGTCGCCGCCGCGCAGCACGAGGCGTTCGAGCGTGCAGCGGCCCTGCCGGCAGATGATGGCCACCGGCGTGTCGGCAACGATGTCCTGCGGGCCACCGGCGATGCGCAGCGCGGCGATGTCGGCGCGCGCCTCGAGGGCGGCGGGCGCGTCGAGCCGGCCGCCGGCGGTGAGTGTGCCGGTGGTGTCGATGCGCAGTCCCGGCGTATCGCTGACGAGCCGCGTCAGGTCCGCATCGTTCCAGGTGCCGTCGATCGTGAACGGCCGCCCGGGATCGGGACGCAGCACCGCGGTCAGGCGCACGGCATCCTCGAGCAGCGTCAGCTCCGCCTGCCAGCGACCGCGCGTCGCCGTCACATCGGCGCGCACCTCCCCGATCGGTCGGCCGGAGAGCACGAGGGCGTCGGCGCGCAACGATCCCTCGCCGCTCAACGCGGCGAGCGGCCCCTGCAGCGCGAGGCGCCCCTGCAGCGTGCCGCCCATCAGCGTCCGCTCGCCCTGCTGCCAGGCGGTCAGCGCCCAGCCGGGACACTCGGCGGTGAGCGTGACGTCGGCCGTGCCGACGCCGCGGCCGCGGACCTCGACGCGATCGCCCGTCGCCTTGCGCGCCGAGGCGGTGACCGTCCAGCGTCCCCCGGCGGCCTCGACCTCGGCGCGCAGCCGTTCGATCGGCTCGGCGCCGAGCCAGAAGTCATCGAGCTGCGCGATGCCATCGAGCTCGACCTGCGGCCAGCGGCCGTTGGCGCGCGCGGTGAGCGCCAGCGTGCCGCCGGCGATGGGCAGTGCCGCGCCCGCGGCGCGGCCGAGTGCGGCAATCACGCCGCCATCGATGCGCGTCGCGTCGACGGACCAGGCGTTCGCCGTCTCGTTGTCGAGCGCCAGGGTGCCGCGCCAGGTCGCCGTACCGTCGCCGATCGCGAGATCGACGCCCGCGCTGCGCAGCGCATGTCGATCGGCGGCGAAGCGCCCGTCGAGGCGGCGCACGGTCACGCCGGCGACCTGCACGTCGGCGCCGTTCGCCTCGCCCTGCACGTGCGGCGTGTCGACGGTGCCGCCGAGCACGGCCGAGGCGCGCACGGTGCCGCGCACCTGCGGCAGCGAGGCCACGGGCAGGAGGCCGCCGAGCGCGTCGATGTCGGCGACGTGCAACTCGACCGACCCGGCGAGCGCCCGGTCGGCCGCGACCGACACCTCACCCTCGATGCGATTCGCGGTGCCCTGCGCCAGCACGAACGCGCCGCCGCCGGCGCCGCGCGCGACCTCGCCCTGCCCGGTCCAGTCGATCGCCGGGCCGGTCGCGGGACGCACGCGTCCGCTGCCGCGCCCCTCGACGCGCAGCGGTGCCAGCGCGCCGCGTACGTCGGCGCTGCCGTCGAGCGCCGCCGCGGGCAGCTCCGCGTCGGCGGCGACCGCGCGCAGATCGAGATCGCGCCAGGTGACCTGCGCCTCGACCGGCAGCGCGTCGGCGAACCCGAGCGTTCCGTGTGCCTGCGCGCTGCCGCCGAGCCCCTGCAGCGCGACCTGCTCGAGAACCAGCCGCGTGCGGTCGAGATGCGCTTCTGCACGCAGCGCACCGAATTCGCGCGCCGCGTAGCTGAATGCCGGCACCTGCGCCGTGGCCCGCAGCTCGGGGGCTTCGAGTGTCCCCTCGAGCGTACCGTCGAGCGCGACCACACCGCCGAGCTCGGCCAGCGCCGGATCGAGCGCCGCCAGGCGGGCGAGATCGACCGAGCCGTCGAACGCCAGTGCGCCGTGTTCCGGCACACCGCGCAGCTGCACGCCGTCGCCGTCGAGCGCGAGGCCGACGAGGCGCCAGCCGTCGGCGGCTTCCGCGCCCTGCGCGGCGACGCGGCGGACGGCCAGGAGGCCGTCGCCGCGCCGGACCGTGCCGTCGGCAGCCTCGGCCGTGAAGCGCAAGAGGCCGGCGCTCGCCGTCAGCGATCCGTCGGCCGTCGCGAGGTGCACGACGAGCGGTGGCGGGCCATCGGCGAGGTGCACGGTGGCATCCGTGACCGCCAGTCGCAGGCGCAGTGCCGGCGTCGGGCGCGCCGGATCGTCCGGCTCGTCGGGGAGCACGCGCAGCAGCGCCGGCAGGTCGAGTGCCACCGTGTCGGCGGCAACGTCGAGCACCGGCCGGCGCTGGCGGAGGCTCGTGCGCGCGCGCACGGTGACGCGGGCGCGCGCCACGCGACCGACGGCGCCCGCCTCACCGAGCGCCAGACCCGCGGCCTCGACGACCGGCGGAACGAGCGAGACGTGCAGCGTGTCGATGGTGAACGGCGTGCCGAGCACGGCGCTCACCTCGCGCGCCACGAGCGCGCGCAGCGCGTCCTCCGCCCGCCCGCGCAGCGGCCCGTACAGCAGCGCGGCGGCGAGGAGGACGGCCACGACGGCGACGAGGAGCAGGAGCAGGATCGGTCGCAGCCATCTCATTCCGGGCAATCGCGGCGCGAGCAGAGCGCGCGCGGACGCTTACCGGATCGCGGCGCCGCAGGCGAGCACCGTTCGCGGCGGACGCGGGCGGCACGCGGCGCGGTTTGTCGTCCGAGGCGGCGGACGCGGGCGGCACGCGGCGCGGTTTGTCGTCCGAGGCGGTTGATTACCGCACCCGCGCACCATAATCCGGGGGGCGAGGACGGTGGTGACGGAGACGCCGCAGCTGCAGCGTCGGGACGAGGGTTCCGCCGCCTATGTGCCGGTTGCCGATACGGCGCGATCCTCGCGTTGGGTGCGGGTGGCGCTGCTGCTCGGATTGGCGGCGCTGGTGGCGATCTTCCTCTTCGCCGACCCCGATGAGCTCTGGGCGGTGCTGACCCGCGCCGATCCGTGGCTGCTCGCGCTGCCGGTGCTCTGCATGCTCGCCAGCTACGTGACGATGGCGCTCTCCTACCAGGGCATCGCCAGCGCCGCCGGGCATCCCGTGCCGCTGCTCGAGATGCTGAAGATCACGTTCGTCGCCAACTCGGTGAACTATCTCGTCTCGACCGGCGGCCTGTCGGGCTTCGCGGTGCGCATGTACTTCTTCCGCCGGCTCGGCATGCCCTCGCAGACCGCGGTGCTGGTGTCGCTCGCGCAGACGTTTCTCACCAACTGCATGCTGCTCGCGTTCCTGCTGATCGGCTTCGCCTACGTGTTCAGCCGCCATGCGCTCGAGGGCTCGGCGCTGGTGGTCACCAGCATCCTGCTGGTCGTCTTCCTCATCGCCGCGGTGCTCGCCTCGCTACTCATCTTTCACGCCCGGCTGCGTCGGCGGACGCTGTTCTGGACCGGTCAGGCCGCCTACTACGTCATGCATCGCGTCCTGCCGCATCGCGCGCCGGCCCGCACCCACATCTGGCGCTACCAGTTCAACCTGAACCGCGGCATCCAGTTCCTGCTCGCCCGGCGCGGCGCCATGCTCGGACCGGTCATCTACATCGCGCTCGACTGGATGTTCACGATCCTCATCCTGCACACGGCGTTCATCGCCGTGCGCTACGCGGTCGCGTTCACCGAGGTCATCGTCGGCTTCGCGGTCGGCATCGTGCTGTCGTTCGCGTCGCTGATCCCCGGCGGGCTCGGCGTGATGGAAGGGTCGATGGCGGCCGTGTTCGCCAGCATGGACGTGCCGTTCGAGACCGCGGTGGTCGCGGTGCTGATCTTCCGCGTCGCGTATTACCTCCTGCCGCTGCTGCTCAGCCTGTCGTTCCTGCACGGCATGTTCATGCAGGGCACCGCGGTGCAGGCGGAAATCAACGGCGAACCCGAACCGTCGTCGTGAGCGTCAGCGGCGCGCGCGCAGGCGGTCGGCGATCGACAGGCCGGAGTACACCGGCACGGCGGCAAACAGCACCAGCATGACCGCCGGCGGCAGCCACGCGAGACCGAGCGAGCGGTTGCCGATCAGGACCCCGATCAGCACGTAATTCGCGATGCCGCCGACATGCCCGGCGCGGCTCGCCAGCAGTCGCGGCCGGGTCCCGCTGCGGCGCAGCGAATCGACGATATAAACCGCGAACGACGCCGCAATCGCCGCCGGCACCCACCACGGCACGGCGTCGATCGCGACGTACGCGCCGTAGGCGCTGAGCAGAAAGACGATGTCGGCGGCGTGATCGAGCAGGCGACCGCGCGCCGACGCCGTGCCGAAGCGCCGCGCGAGGTGGCCGTCGAGGAGATCGCTCGCCGCGATCAGCGTGAACAGCAGTGCCGCGGGCCAGCCGCCGGCGCCGTCGTCGGCAGCGAACACGGCGAGCACGAACAGCGGTGTGAGGAGCAGGCGCAGCAGCGTGACGGCGTTGGCCGCCTGGGCCGCAACCGGCGACGCGCGGCCGGGGACCGGCTCGCTGTCCCGCTGAAGCCGCACGTCGCACATCGCGAGCTGGTCGGAAAAGAAACCCCGGTCGCTGCTGCGGCGCGAACGCCGCCCCGCGGGTGATGAGCGCGGGAGCGACCGGGGCCGATGGTGCCTGGGTTCCCCAGGCTGGGATCACCTCATGCAGTGCACCCGAGGGTGCACCGGGTCCGTCGGAAGCGGGGCTGGACGACCGTTGACCGTCGGTCGCACAGGAGACCCGCGCCAGAAGGACCAATCACGCAAGTGAAGCCGGCCTAAGGGGCCACCACCTCACCGATCACCGTACTGGTACTGGACACTGGACCACCTCCTTTCTCGGCGCCGCAACGATCTGCGGGTTCCCATGCCCGCTTTACGGGGACGACGACCGCCGACTGCCGGCGCCCCGCCCGACCCATCGCCCGAAGCTCCCCGTGAGCACGGGCAACCCAGGAGCCGTGTCCGCTCGGGCCGGAGTGGACCATGGCTCATTGATACCGGCGAGCCGCGCGTTCGTCCAGTGTGTTGCCGCCACGCTCGTCCAACGCACGGCGTGCGCACGCGCGACGCCGACCGTGCCGCCGACGCGCCGCCCGATGGTCTGCGCGCGGCGCGGCGCTGTGCTAGGGAGCGACGCGCCGCATCGCATGTACGCCCTTCTCCGCCCCCTCCTCTTCCAGCTGCCCGCCGAGCGCGCGCATGAGCTCGCCATCCGCGTGCTCGCGTGGTGGCAGTGGCGGCTCGAGCGATCACCGGCAACGCCTGCGGCCGCTGATCCGCTGCTCGCGCAGCGGCTCTGGGACCTCGACTTTCCGAACCCGCTCGGGCTCGCCGCGGGGTTCGACAAGAACGGCGCGCTGCCGCACGTCTGGGCGGCGCTCGGCTTCGGCTTCGCCGAGCTCGGGACGATCACCGCGCACCCGCAGCCCGGCAACCCGCCGCCGCGCCTGTTCCGCCTGCCGGCCGAGCAGGCGCTGATCAACCGCCTCGGCTTCAACAACGCCGGCGCCGCTGCGGTGGCGGCGGCGCTCGCGCGACGGCTCGCTGCCGGCCGGCCGCCGATCCCGCTCGGGATCAACCTCGGCAAGTCGAAGATCACGCCGGTCGAGGACGCCGCCGCCGACTACTGCACGAGCCTGCGAGCGCTGCACGGGCTCGCCGACTACCTGGTGCTGAACGTCAGCTCGCCGAACACGCCGGGCCTGCGCGATCTGCAGGCCGAGGCGCAGCTGGCGGCGCTGTGCGCCGCGGTGCAGGCCGACAATCGACGGATTGCCGCCGCGACCGGCACCGCGCCGCGGCCGCTGCTGGTCAAGATCGCCCCGGATCTCGCCGATGACGCGCTCCCCGCGGTGGTGGCGACGGCCCGGCAGCACGCGGTGGCCGGGCTGATCGCCACCAACACCACCATCGCACGCGACGGGCTGCCCGCAGGGCAGCCGCTCGCCGGCGAGGCCGGCGGGCTGAGTGGCGCACCGTTGCGTGCGCGCGCCACGGCAGTGGTGCGCACACTCTACCGGCTGAGCGGCGGCGCGCTGCCGATCATCGGCGTCGGCGGCGTGGCGAGCGGACAGGACGCGTACGAGAAGATCCGCGCCGGCGCGTCGCTCGTGCAGGCATACACCGGATTCATCTACGGCGGGCCGCGCTTTGTACCGCACGTGCTCGGCGAGCTGCGCGCGTTGCTCGCGCGCGACGGCTTCGCACATGTCGGCCAGGCGGTCGGTGTCGACGCGCGCGACGCGGCTTGATCGCCTGCCGGGGCTTGCATACTGTCCAGCCGCACCCCGGGCTCGCCGCACATCGCGCGCCGAGCCCCCACGCCGTCCGGGAGATCACCAATGACGCAGCTCGAAGCCGCGCGCCAGGGATTCATCACCGACGCGATGCGCCGCGTGGCGCAGCGCGAGCACACGACGCCCGAGTTCATTCGCGACGAAGTCGCACGCGGTCGTCTCGTCATTCCTGCCAACGTCCGCCATCTCGCCGGCAGCGGCGGCGCGGCGCCTTCGGCGACCCCGCCGGCACCGCCGCTCAGCGCGGCGCCGGCGGGGCATCCGGGCGCGCGCGACGCCGCCCACCTGTGGGTCAACCAGACCGTCACCCAACGCGCCGCGGTGCTCGACGACGCGGACTACTGCCGCGGCGAGCGCGCCGCCAAGCGCCTCGACCCGACCGGCATCGGGCGCATGATCACCACCAAGATCAACGCGAACATCGGCGCCTCGCCGGTGTCGAGCTCGACCGATGAGGAGGTCGAGAAGCTGCGCTGGGCGCAGCGCTTCGGGGCCGACACGGTCATGGACCTCTCGACCGGCGGCGCCCTCGCCGAGTGCCGCCAGGCGATCATCGACCACAGCACGGTGCCGATCGGCACGGTGCCGATCTACAGCATGATCATCGGCCGGTCGATCGAGACGCTGACCTGCGACATGATCCTCGCCGAGATCGAGCGCCAGGCGCAGCAGGGAGTCGACTACTTCACCATCCACGCCGGCCTGCTGCGCGAGCACCTGCCGCTCATCCGCCCGCGCGTCACCGGCATCGTCTCGCGCGGCGGCTCGCTGCTCGCCAAGTGGATGATCCACCACGGCCGGCAGAACCCGATGTACGAGCTGTTCGACGAGATCAGCGCGATCATGCGCGAGTACGACGTCACGTATTCGCTCGGCGACGGGCTGCGGCCGGGCTGCCTCGCGGACGCCTCGGACGCGGCGCAGCTCGCCGAGCTGCACGTGCTCGGCGAGCTCGTCGCGCGCGCCCGCGATGCCGGCGTCCAGGCGATGGTCGAAGGCCCGGGGCACGTGCCGCTCGACCAGATCGCGTTCAACATGCAGCTCCAGCAGCGCGTCTGCGACGACGCCCCGTTCTACGTGCTCGGGCCGCTGGTCACCGACGTCTTCCCCGGCTACGACCACCTGACCAGCGCGATCGGTGCCGCCGAGGCGGCCCGCGCCGGCGCCGCGATGCTCTGTTACGTCACGCCGAAGGAGCACGTCGGCCTGCCGCGCGCCGAGGACGTCAAGGCCGGCTGCATCGCGTACAAGATCGCCGCCCATGCCGGCGACATCGCCCGCGGTATCGGCGGCGCGCGCCAGTGGGACGACGATCTCTCACGCGCCCGCGCCGCCCTGAACTGGCCGCGTCAGTTCGAGCTCGCCTTCGACGGCGACACGGCGCGCGCGCTGCACGACGAGGATCTCACCGTCGACACCGACTTCTGCGCGATGTGCGGGCACGACTGGTGCAGCATGCGGATCTCGAAGGAGATCACCGAGTTCGCCAGCGGCAAGGATCCGGCCTTCCAGCCGCGGCGCCGCGCGCTGGCGAGCCCGGGGGTGAGCGACGAGGGCCGCTCGCTGCTCGCCCAACGCGGCACGCTGCCGCAGCAGGCCGGACAGCCCGCCTGTCACAGCGATCTCGTCCCCGATCCCGACGAGGCGCGTGCCGTCCAGCAGACGGCGTCGCACTCGTAAGGCCGCGCCCGCGTCCGACCGCCGCTACGCGTCCTCCCCTTTGCTGCGCTTGCGCGCCGGCGGCGAGCTGCCATCGAGCAGCGCGCGCTCGTGATCGAGCAGCGCGCGGTAGATGCGCAGCAGCTCGTCGCGCAGGCGTTCGTCCTGCGCGCTGTTGGCGAGTGTTGCCAGGCGGTTCGCCGCTTCGCGGATGCGGAACATCGCCATGCGCCGCAGCTCGGCGTCCTGCCGCCGACCTCCACCGCCGGTCTCACTTCCCGGCAGCGTTCCATATGGCTCGTGCGAGCCGTTACCCTCCCGCGCCATGTTCCGGCCTCCTGCCCACGAATTGAGCAAGGACCAGGCCGCGCGGCTTCGCAGCTGTTGGCAGCGACGGGCAGCGCGACAATGTCCAGCGCAGCGGACGCGGCACGTATGGCGCTGTCGTGCCGCGTGGACAGCGCGCGCTGTCCACGCCGATGCGCCGGGGACGGCGCTCAGTGCGAACCGGGAGGACCACCGTCGCGGCCGCGCGCCTCGTTGATCTTCAGCGGACGACCTTTGAACTCCTTCCCGTCGAGCTGTTCGATCGCCTGCAAGGCTTCGCTGTCGGTCGTCATCTCGACGAAGCCGAAGCCGCGCGAGCGACCGGTCATGCGATCCTTGATGATCGCGACGGTGTCGGGCGTCCCCGCCTGCGCGAAGTGGGCGCGGAGCTCGTCCTCCGTCGCCGTGAAGGGCAGATTGCCGACGTACAGCTTGCGGCCCATAGGCCTCCCCCTGCCTGAGTGCGGCGGCCCATACCACTGCCGGCGAGCATTTGGCAAACTACTCGTATCAGCGGCGGCTGCTAATTCACCGCCAGGGTGCCTTGGACCCCGGGTCCGCAAGCGAGTCGCCGTCGTCAGACGAAACCGACAGCCACAGAGGCGCAGAGAGGACCCCACGTCGAGCGAGTCCGTCTCACACCGCATCCGAGGGGCCGGTGACATGGCGTCCTCCTCGCGCCCTCGGTGGCCGATCGTCGGGGCGATGCGCCCTGAAGGCTCGGGCGGCGACATCCGAAGGAAAAATGGAACTGCCAGCCGCTTTTCGATAAGGAAGGGCGGCATGCTCGCCCAGCCGCGTGGCCGGGCGCCAGACGGCGCCGCCGCCGACCAGGACCATTCACTGTTCACCTTCGCGACCCAGCACCCGTTGCGCTATCTCTGGGGTCTCGCGGCCGATCTGTGGATCGGCATGTCGACCATCGTCCTCGGACTGCTGGCGATCGGCGCGAGCCTGATCTTGCGCCGGCCGCGCTACGTCGACGTCATCGGCCGGTGGTGGAGCCGCGGCATCGTCCGCGCCTGCGGCATCGATCTCGAGGTACAGGGCCTCGAGCGGCTGACGCCCGGTCAGAGCTACGTGCTGATCAGCAACCATCTGAGCAACTTCGACATCTGGTGCACGCTGGCGACGATGCCGTTCGACATCCGCTTCGTCGCCAAGCACGAGCTGCTGCGCATCCCGATCTTCGGTCAGGCGCTGGCGGTGAGCGACCACATCGTCATCGACCGGCAGAACCCGGATGCGGCGATCGAGCGCATCAACGCCGCCGCCGCGCGCACGCCGTCGGGCATCGGCATCCTGTTCTACGCCGAGGGGACACGCAGCCGCGACGGCCGCGTGCACGCGTTCAAGAAGGGCGGCGTCAGCCTCGCCTTGCGCACGCAGCTGCCGATCGTGCCGATGAGCGTCAGCGGCACGCGCAAGTTCCTGCCGCGTGGCTGCGCCGTCATCCGCCCGGGCGGACGGGTGCGCATCGTCCTCGACGATCCGATCCCGACCGCCGGCCTGCCGTACGACGCGCGCGAGGCGCTCAACGAACGCGTCCGCGAGCGCGTCGTCGCCAACTTCATCGAGGAGCTCGTCTGACCGCCCTCGCGCCCCCGCGCGAGCGGCGCGAGCCGGCGGCACCGGCGCTCGAGGTCGAGCGTCTCGGCAAGCGGTTCGGCCGCACCGCCGCGCTGCACGACGTCAGCTTCGCGATCGCCGCCGGCGAGGCGGTGCTGCTGCTCGGGCCGAACGGGGCGGGCAAGACGACGCTGCTGCGCGTCTGCGCGACGCTGCTGCAGCCGCACGCCGGAACGGTCCGCGTCGGCGGTGTCGATGCCGCGCGTGACGGCGCGGCGGTGCGGCGCCGCCTTGCCGTGCTCGGCCACGAGAGCTTCCTCTATCCCGACCTGAGCGCGCACGAGAATCTCGCGTTCTATGCGCGGCTCTATCGGCTCGACCGTATCGAGGAGCGCATCGAGCTCGCGCTCGACCGCTTTGCGCTGCGCGGCTGGGCACACCGGCCGGTGCGGGCGCTGTCGCGCGGGCTCGTGCAGCGCTGCGCGCTCGCCCGTGTCCTGCTCCACGACCCGGCCCTGCTGCTGCTCGACGAGCCGTTCACCGGACTCGATGCCGAGGCGCGCGCGCTGCTCTGCGAGCGGCTGCGCGATGCCCACACCGCCGGCGCGGCGCTGCTGATGAGCACGCACGACATCGCGCTCGGGGCCGCGCTGTGCTCGCGCGCGCTCGTCCTGACGCGCGGCCGCCTCGTCGCCGACACGGCCGTGCGCCCCGAGGACGCGCCGCAGCTCGAGGCGCGCGTGCGCGCGCTCGGCGGCGCGCCGGCGTGACACGATGCTCGCCATCCTCCTCAAGGATCTGCGCATCGAGCTGCGCACGAAGGAAACACTCGCCGCGCTGCTGCTGCTCGGGCTGCTGACACTGGTCGTGCTCAGCTTCGCGTTCGATCCGACCAGTCCGCTGCGCGAGGCGGCGGCCCCGGGGGTGCTGTGGGTCGCGGTGACGTTCGCCGGTACGCTCGGCATGAACCGCTCGCTGCTGCGCGAGCGCGAGCAGGACTGCCTGCAGGGCCTGCTGCTCGCGCCCGTCGATCGCGGCGCGATCTATCTCGCCAAGGCGACCGCCAACTTCCTCTTCATGGCCGCCGCGCAGATCGTGCTCGTGCCGCTGTTCGTCTTCTTCTTCAACCTGCCGTTCCTCGCCACCGTGACGCGCGTCGTGCCGGTGCTGCTGCTCGGGCTGCTCGGATTCGCCGCCGTCGGCACGACGTTCGCCGCCGTCTCGCTGCGCACGCGGGCGCGCGAGGTCATGCTGCCGCTGCTCATGCTGCCGCTCGCCGCGCCGCTGCTGATCGCCGGGATCCAGGCGACCACCGCCCTGCTCGGCGGCCAGCCGTTGGCCGCCGTCGCCCACTGGCTCAACCTGCTCCTCGCCTTCGACGTGGTGTTCCTGGTTGTGGGGTGGTTGGCCTTCGAGTATGTCGTGGCGGAGTGAGCCGGCAGCCCGCGCCGCTCCGCAGCCGCATGAACGCCGTCACGCCGACTCGCCCCCGGGATCGCACCGATCAGATCCTGACACCGGCGACGATCCTCGCCGTGCTGGCGGCGCTCTACCTCGTGTTCGTGCGCGTGCCGACCGACGCGTTCCAGGGTCCGGTGCAACGCATCTTCTACGTCCACATGGCGATGTGGCTCTCGACCTTCACCGCCTTCGGCATCGTCGGTGTCGCCAGCCTCCTCTTTCTCTGGAAGCGCATGCCGCGCTGGGACCATCTCGGTCGCTCGGCCGCCGAGCTCGGGCTGCTGTTCTGCACGCTCGGCCTGGCGACCGGCTCGATCTGGGCGAAACCGATCTGGGGCACGTGGTGGACCTGGGACCCGCGGCTGACGCTGACGCTGATCCTCTGGATGATCTACGCCGCCTACCTGCTGCTGCGTGCGCTCGCCACCGATCCCCGCCAGGGCGCGACGCTGGCCGCGATCCTCGGCGTGTCGGGCGTGGTCGACCTCTACCTGATCAACCGCGCCGTGTACTGGTGGCGCGGCATCCATCCGGCCGTGATCGTCACCCGCGAGGGCGGCACCGGGCTGTCCGACCCGACCATGCGCCTGACGCTGATCGTCTGCATGCTCGCCTTCTTTCTCGTCTTCCTGTGGCTGCTGCGCCTGCGCCTGCGCACCGCGCGCCTGCAGGAGACCATCGACACGCTGCGCGCCCGTCTCGCGCCGGCCGCCTGAGTTCATGAGCGACCCGAACTTTCCGTTCCTCTTCGCCGCCTACGCCGTGGTCTGGATCGGCGTGCTCGTCTACGTCGCCAGCCTCGCGCGCCGCAGCCGCGAGCTCGAACGCGAGCTCGACGAGCTGCGTCACCTGCTCGACCGCGAGCCGAAGTGAGCGCGATCCGCTGAACCGGCGGCGCGCCGACCGGGCACGCGACCGGTCAGCACCGGAGATCGCGCAGCAGCCGTTCCGTCGCGGGCAGGCGCACGTCCCCGCCGCGCAGCACGTCGGCGAGCGTGGCGAGATCGTCCCACTCGTCGACATCGAACGTCGGCGCCTGCACGGCGACACGCAGCCCGAGCGCCGCGGCGCGCCGGAGCGTGTCGGCGTACACCGTCGCGGTGCCCATCGCGATGCCGGTGAACAGGTCGTGTGGCGCACGCAGACCGACGAGACAGTAGCCGCCGTCGCGCACCGGCGTGAGGACCGCATCGTGATCGGCGAGCGCGGCGAAGGCCTGTGCCATGCGCTCGCGACCGAGATGGGGCGCGTCGGCGCCGATCATCACCACGCGGTCGGCCCCGGCGGCGAAGCAGTCTTCGAACACATGCGCCATGCGGGCCGCGAGATCGGCGCCGCGCTGCGCACACGTCGCGGCGCCCGCGCCGACGAACGCCGTCAGATCGGCCCCGGGCGGAGTGACCGCCCAGCGCAGCTGCCACGGACCGCCGGCGAGCGTCGCGGCGAGATCAGTGAGAAAGGCGGCGTACAACGTGCACGCCGCCTCGGCCCCGAGACGCACCGCGAGGCGCGTCTTCACCGCTCCCGGCGTCGGATACCTGGCCATGACGACCAGCACGTCCGCCGGCATGACGGCAGCCGTCAGGCAGCAGCCCCCGCGAGCGGTGGCTCGAGCCGGTCGACCCGCGGCCCGGCGGCGAGCCACGCGCTCGTCGTCCGGCGCCCGGCGGCGCGCATCTCTTCGAGGACGCGGCGCTCGAAGTAGAGGTAGGAGCCGGCGTTGAAGCAGCGGTCGCGGGACGGGCGCACCGCCTCGTACAACGTCACCTCGCGATACGGGCTGCCCTCGATCTCCGCCAGCCGGTTGCGGTCGAGGAGCAGCTTGCGGTCGACGTTGTACGCATTCTCGAGGATGGCATCCGCCGTCCGCTCCACGGCCCGGCCGAAGTGCGGGAACTGGCCGCTCGTCGCGTCCGGCGCCTCGGTGACCAGCACGGTGACGATCTCGTCGGCGCCGAGCGCCACCACCGGCGCAAGCGGCGTGTTGACCAGCAGGCCGCCGTCCCACAGCCAGCGACCGTCCACCTCCACGGTCGGAAACAGCAGCGGGATGCTGGCGCTGGCGAGGATCATGTCGACGGTGATCGCGTCGACCACGGTGTAGTCCGGCGGGCGGGTGTGTGGCGTGTGACGGGTGACGAAGCGGACGACGCGACCGCTGTGCGCGTCGACGGTGTTGATCGCCAGGCGGTGGCCGTTGCTCGGCACCAGCTCGCCACCGAACTCGGCGACCAGGCGCTCGCGCAGCCGGGCGGTCGCGGCAACGTACGGCTCGCGAATGCCTTCGAGCAGATGGCTGACGAGCTCGAAGCGCGTCGTCAGCAGATAGTCGAGCACCATCGCCATCCACGCGCCGCGCTGCAGCGGCCAGTGATGCCGCGCCCGACGGGCGAACGCGACCCAGGAGCGCGACGGCATCAGCCAGCGCGGCAGCTCGGCGAGGCCGAGCCGGATCGCGGTGCGCACAAGCGAGTCGAGGAAGCGCGCGCTGACCACCACCGGCGGGTCGTCGGCGATGCCGCCCCAGAACGCCATCATCTCCCGCGGGCTCTTGCCGGCGGCAATCAGCGCCGCGTTGATCGCGCCCGCCGACGTGCCGGAGAGGACGACCGGTCCGCGTGCAAAGCGCGGATCGCGCAGGAGTCGTTCGTAGACGCCGACCTGAAACGCGCCGCGGGCCCCGCCACCGGACAGCACCAGCCCGAGCGTGCGACCACGACCACTCCGTCGGCGCACCACCTGCATCCTGCGTCGTCCCATCGCACCCCCTGCACGCTGCCTAGCGGCGAAACGGGTGTTTGTCCACGCTGCGTTGCCGGCGGCGACGCGCATTGACGCTGCGCACGCTGGCCGACATGGTGCGCGCATGACCACCGCCAGCGGCCGCGGCCTCGACGGTCTGACGGTGCTCGCGTTCGAGAGCCGGCGCGCGGCGGAGATCGCCGAGCTCATCCGCCGCCACGGGGGGAACCCGGTGAGCGCGCCGGCGTTGCGCGAGGTGCCGCTCGAGGCGAGTGCGGAGGCGCAGGCGCTGCTCGCCCGCCTCGAGGCCGGGACGGTCGATGTCCTCATCCTGCTCACCGGCGTCGGCACGCGGGCGCTGGTCGCGGCGCTCGCGCCGCACTGTCCGCCGGAGCGCCTGGCGGCGCGCCTGCGCGGCGTGCGCCTGGTCGCCCGCGGGCCGAAGCCGGTCGCCGCGCTGCGCGCGCTCGACCTCACCGCCGACGTCGTCGCCCCCGAGCCGAACACCTGGCGCGAGCTGCTCGCCGCGCTCGACGCGCAGCTGCCGCTCGCCGGCCTCCGCGTCGCGCTGCAGGAGTACGGACAGTCCAATGCCGCGCTCGTCGCCGAACTGCAGGCGCGCGCTGCGGAGCTGCTGCGCGTGCCGGTCTACCGCTGGGACTACCCCGAGGATGCGGAGCCGCTGCGCATCGGCGTGGCGCAGCTCGCTGCCGGGGCGGTCGACATCGCCGTCTTCACCAGCGCCCAGCAGGTCGTCCACGTCGTCGAGACCGCCGCCCGCCTCGGGCGCGGCGAGGCGCTGCGCGCCGCCATGCGCCGGGTGGTGTGCGCCTCGATCGGCCCGGTGTGCAGCGAGGCCTTGCAGGCGCACGAGCTGCCCGTCGACCTCGAGCCCGAGCACCCGAAGATGGGACAGCTGATCGGCGCGCTGGCGCGCCAGGGGCGCGCGCTGCTCGCCGCGAAGCGCGGCGCCGCACCGCATTGACCCCCTGACGGGCATCGCATACGCACGGCGAATGTCCGCCGCGCCGTTCCTGCTCGCGTGCCGCCGCCAGCCGGTGCCGTATACGCCGGTGTGGCTGATGCGCCAGGCCGGCCGCTACATGGCGGAGTACCGCGCCGTGCGCGAGCGCTTCGGCTTCCTCGAGCTCTGTCACCATCCGGAGGCGGCGGCGGAAGTGACGGTGACCGCCGTCGAACGCCTCGGCGTCGATGCGGCGATCATCTTCGCCGACATCCTGCTCGTGCTCGAGCCGCTCGACGTCGGCCTGCACTTCGCGCACGGCGACGGCCCGACCCTGAGCGCGCCGGTGCGCGATCCGGCACGGGTCAGTGCGCTGCACGAATACGACGTCGAGGATGCGCTCGCCTACGTGTGCGAGTCGATCCGCCGCGCGCGCGCCGGGCTCGCCGGCCGCGTGCCCCTGATCGGCTTCGCCGGCGCCCCGTTCACGCTCGCCTCCTACCTCATCGAGGGCGGCGGCTCGCGGAACTACCTGCGCACGAAACGGTTCATGTACGACCACCCGGACGCGTGGCACGCGCTGCTCGGCCTGCTGGCGCGGCTCGTCAACCGCTATCTGCGCGCGCAGATCGCCGCCGGCGCCGACGCGGTGCAGCTCTTCGACAGCTGGGTCGGCTGCCTGTCACCCGGCGACTACGTGACCTACGTGCAGGCGCACAGCCGCACGGCGCTCGCCGGGCTGTCCGCCCTCGCGCCGGCGATTCACTTCGGCACGGGGACCGCCGGCCTCCTGACCGCGATGCGCGACGCCGGCGGCGACGTCATCGGCGTCGACTGGCGCATCGAGCTCGACACCGCCTGGGAGCTGATCGGCCACGACCACGCTGTGCAGGGCAACTTCGACCCGGTGGCGCTGTTCGCGTCGCCGGACGAGATCCGCCGCCGCGTGCGCGACATCCTGGCGCGCGCCGCCGGCCGCCCCGGGCACATCTTCAACCTCGGCCACGGCATCCTGCCCGAGACGCCGGTCGATCACGTGCGCGCGCTGGTCGATGCCGTGCACGAGCTGAGCGCATGAGGCCGGCCGCGCGTCCCCGCGGCCGGGCGGAACCGGTCGGCTGACATGGATGCCGTGCTGCTCATCGCGTTCGGCGGGCCGGAGCGCATGGAGGACGTGCGGCCGTTCCTCGCCAACGTGTTGCGCGGCCGGGCGGTGCCGCCCGAACGCCTCGAGGCGGTGGTCCACCACTACGAGCTGATCGGCGGGCGCTCGCCGCTGACCGCGCTGACGATGCGCCAGGCCGAGGCGTTGCGCCGCGCGCTCGACGCGACCGGGCCGCGCCTGCCGGTGTACGTCGGCATGCGCAACTGGCATCCGTTTCTCGCCGACACGCTCGCCGCCATGCAGCGCGACGGCGTGCGCCGCGCGCTCGGGATCATCCTCGCCGCGCAGCAGAGCGACGCGAGCTGGGACCGCTACCAGCGCGACGTCGCGGAGGCGCGCGCGGCGCTCGGCGACGCGGCGCCGACGGTGACCTTCGCGCCGAACTGGCACGCGCATCCGCTGTTCATCGACGCCGTCGCGGCACGCGCCGCCGAGGCGATGGCGGCGCTGCCGCCGGCGCGCCGCGAGGCGCTGCGGCTGGTGTTCACCGCCCACAGCCTCCCGGTCGCGCTCGCGGCCGCGTCCCCCTACGAGGCGCAGCTCCAGGTCGGCGCGGCGCTGGTCGCCGAGCGTCTCGGCTTCCCCGCGCATCGCCTCGCGTATCAGAGTCGCAGCGGCAGTCCGCGCGAGCCCTGGCTCGAACCCGACATCGCCGCCGTGATCGGCGAGGAAGCGCGCCGCGGCACGCGCGAGCTGCTCGTCGTCCCGATCGGCTTCGTCTGCGATCACGTCGAGGTGCTCTACGATCTCGACATCGAGGCGCGGCAGGCCGCCGAGGCCGCCGGTGTCGGCTTCACGCGCGCCGCGGCGGTGAACGATCACCCGAGCTTCATTCGCCTGCTCGCGGCGCTGGTCGCCGCCCACCGCGCGGGATGAGCGCGCCGCGGCGGGTCGCGGTCATCGGCGGCGGCATCAGCGGGCTCGCCGCCGCGCACCGGCTGCTCGAGCTGGCGCGCGACGCGGGCCAGCCGCTCGAGCTGCGCCTGTTCGAAGCCGGCGACCGTCTCGGCGGCGTGATCCGCACCGAGCGCGAGGCGGGCTGCGTGATCGAGGCGGGACCGGATTCGTTCCTGTCGGAGAAGCCCGCCGCGCTGCGGCTGTGCGAACGGCTCGGACTCGTCGACGCGCTCGTCGGCACGCGCGAGGAGTTTCGCCGCACGTACGTCGTGCGCGCCGGCCGCCTGCATGCCCTGCCCGACGGCTTCCTGCTGATGGCGCCGACGCGGCTGTGGCCGCTCGTCGCCACGCCGCTCTTTTCCTGGTCGGGCAAGCTGCGCATGGCGCTCGATCTCGTGCTGCCGCGCGGCAGCGGCGCCGACGAATCCCTCGCCGCGTTCGTCCGCCGCCGGCTCGGCCGCGAAGCGCTCGAACGGGTCGCCCAGCCGCTGGTCGGCGGCATCTACACCGCCGACCCCGAGCAGCTCAGCCTCGCGGCGACGATGCCGCGCTTCCTCGAGATGGAGCGCACGTCGCGCAGCATCATTCTTGCCATGTGGCGCCAGCAGCGCGCCGCCGCCGCGCAACGCACCGCGGGCAGCGGCGCGCGCTGGAGCCTCTTTCTCAGCTTCGCCGACGGGCTGCAGACGCTCGTCGACGCGCTCGCGGCGCGGCTGCCGGACGGCAGCGTCCGGCTCCGCCATCCCGTCGCAGCGCTCACGCGGCGGCCGCACGGCGGCTGGAACCTCGACGACACCTACGACTGCGATGCGGTCATCGTCGCCACGCCGGCGCACGCCGCCGCCGCGCTGCTGCGCCCGCTCGACGCGGCGCTCGCCGCCGGGCTCGATACGATTCCGTACGCGTCCTCGGCGACCGTCACGCTCGCGTGGCGGCGCGAAGCGGTCCCCCACCCGCTCGACGGCTTCGGCTTCGTCGTGCCGCACGTCGAGCGCCGCGCGCTGCTCGCCGGCACGTTCTCGAGTCTCAAGTATCCCGGCCGCGCGCCGGCCGACCTGCTCCTCGTCCGCGCCTTCGTCGGCGGTGCGCTGCGCCCCGAGCTCGTCGAGCTCGACGACGCGGCGCTGACCACCGCCGTGCGCGAGGAGCTCGCCGAGCTGCTCGGCGTCCGCGCGGCGCCGGCGCTCGTTCGCATCGCGCGCTGGCGCCGGGCGATGCCGCAGTATTACGTCGGCCACGCCGCACGGGTCAGCGACATCCGCGCCCGCGCCGCCGCCCTCGGCATCGCGCTCGCCGGCAACGCCTACGAGGGCGTCGGGATTCCGGACTGCATCCGCAGCGGCGAGGACGCCGCGGCGTGCCTCCTGACTCGATAGTCCCGCTTCGCAGGCCTCGCGTCCTTTGCCACCCCCGGCCCGCTTTGCCGATGGCGCGGCGCCGGCCCGGGTCCGGGGCACCGCCGCTCGCGCCCACCGCCGTTGCCTGTGCCACGCGCCGACACGCAGGTCGCCTCGCAAGACACTGCGCACCCGCCCGGGAGACATCGCACGCAGCACGCCCAAGCATGTGAATTGTCTCGAATTCTCATTGCATTGCGCGCCGGCGCGCAGTTCACCAGGGACGTACTGCCGCGACACGGCATTGTCCGTGCGAGATGATTCGGCGGGATCCGCACAATGTGTGTTGCAAGACGCTGCGGCGTGGTCCTAGTGTTTTTTGCCGTTTTCCGTACTGAACAACTTACGCGGCGGTCGAGCCACGGCGCAGCGCCGCCGGCGCGCTCGCCCGCACGGAGGGACCACGCGATGTGCAGATGGATGGATCGAACGATCATCTTCGCGGCCGTGTCTACGCTGACGGTGGCAGCATTCGTTCCCCTGCCTGTGCACGCGCAATGCGCGAGCAACACCGTCTGCAGCACCAACGGGATGGAGATCCAGCTCGTCGATGCGATGGGGAATCCGACCTCCTCGGGAAGCTTCGACGGAACGAACACGACGTTCCGCTGGCGCGTGTGTCGCGGCAGCGAGGTCGCCTGCGCCTGCTCGGGTGCCGAGCTCAGTCACCTGACCCTCGATCTGTCGCTCGGGTTGTGCGCCGATCTCGATCTGGTGAGCGGCTCGCCGACGCCGATCGAAACGAACGACCCGACCTGCTTCGGCGGCGTCTCGCCGGTGCTGAAGTGGGACGTCGGGTTCGACTCGTCGTGCGACGCGGCGAGCACCTGCCGTACGTACGTCGCCACCTTCGCCGGCAACATCCCGACCGGCAACGTCGAGGTCGGCTTCAAGGCCGGCCCGAGCTGCGGGTCGGCGACCGTGCTCGGCCCCGCCTGTACGGAGTGCGCCACGCCCACGGCGACCGCCACCGGTACCGCGACGCACACCAGCACCCCGACCGCCAGCGCGACGTCGTCGCACACGCCCACTTCGACGGTGACGAACACGCCAACGGCCACCGTAACCAACACGGCCGTACCGACGGCCACCAACACGCCGGTGAACACCGCGACGAACACGCCCGTGAACACCGCCACCAACACGCCCGAGAACACCGCCACGAGCACGCCGGTGAACACGGCCACGAACACCCCGGTGAACACGGCCACCAACACGCCGGTGAACACGGCCACGAACACGCCCGTGAACACGGCGACGAACACGCCGGTGAACACGGC